>JARDZI010000041.1 GCA_029240935.1 Clostridiales bacterium | reverse complement strand
ATTTTGTATTATATGTAGTGGCAGATTGATCTGCTTCTACCTTTTCCCATCAAGCCTGACGCTACAATAGAATTATTGAATTTCAACATCTTTCTGAAACAGAACCTAAAAATAACTTAAGAGCTATATTCCTCAATTAACCAATAAGCTTCATCTAAGGATTCAAATATTTTACCAGTTTCCAGCTCTTTTCTATCCTCCTCAGGAAGGTTTTCAAGCTTCAAATCCGTATTTTCCTTTAGCTTTAGATTTCCAGAATCATCGACTTCATACACAGCTATAATATCATTGCTTCCTTTAATAACAAAGCAACCAGGAGGCCAAGAGTCAATGTCCTTTGTAATGATTAATGACTTAAGCGAAAACTCTATAAGATTATAACCTCTAAGTTTAAAATACTTTTCAGTTGTTATTTTATCCATTCCTAAAATATCACTTGTGACCTTTTCATTTATCTCTTTTGAAAAAGTTGTTCCGTTTTTATTATATGTCAACCTTTTTAGTATCTGGGTATTTTCATTTATCAAGTCTTCATTTGAAAGAAGATTAGCAGCTTCAGCTGTTACGTCTCTATTCTGATTCTCTACATTTTTAGAATATAGCTGTGTAATAATATATCCTCCAGAAAAACTGATTATAAGTGTAAATGTTAAAACCAAAATTACAGCAAACTTTTTTTGGAACATAATAAAACCTCCTTTAGGTTTATTATGTCCATCTTTTTAACTTATATTCACTCAACATGTATATTTTACCATAATATTACTATAAAAAAACATCACTCTAGCAATGCTAGAGCGATGTTTTTAATTCTATTCTTCTTCTCCCCATCCCTCTGGGAACTCTGCGTTGTGCCATACGTTTTGCACATCCTCGTCGTCGTCAAGTATATCTATAAGCTTTTCAAATCTACCTGCTGTATCATTATCAAGTGAAATATATGTGCTCGGTATCATTGACACATCAGCATCTGCAAATTCAAGACCTTTATTTTCAAGGACTTCCCTTACACTTGAATAATCCTCTGGAGCTGTAATTATTTCAAACATGTCATCCTCAGATGAAAAATCCTCTGCACCTGCTTCAAGTGCCATCATCATAATTTCATCCTCATCCATATCATCCTGTTTTTCTATAGCTAGTACACCTTTTTTTTCAAACATGAAGGATACACAGCCTGTAGTACCCATATTTCCGCCATATTTATCAAAGGTATGCCTTACATTCCCAGCAGTTCTATTTTTATTATCTGTTAGACACTGAACTAATACTGCTGACCCAGCTGGTCCGTAACCTTCATACATTATTTCTTCAAAACTTGCTCCACCTAAATCTCCTGATGCCTTCTTTATTGCTCTTGTAATTGTGTCCATTGGCATATTATTAGCTTTAGCCTTTGCTACAGCGTCTCTTAATCTGCTATTCCCATCAAGGTTAGCTCCACCTTCTTTAACAGCAACCATTAACTCCTTACCTAGCTTAGTAAATATTTTACCTCTAACTGCATCAGCTTTTCCCTTTTTACGCTTTATATTAGCCCATTTTGAATGTCCTGACATTTTATACTCCCCCTATAAATGGTATTGAACGATTATAAATTATACCATGTTTTTAATATTTATTCAAATTCATTCTCAATATACTATTTGCAACTTTTAATAAATTATTTATTTTATTATATTCTTGTTATGTTTTTCATAATAAAATATATCATACTCTGGATATTGGTGCAACATCAATAAATATATTAAATATATTTATTGTTATATAAACATCTGCTATAGTCTATTAATAAGAATAACCCTTTAAATTAATGGTTACATTAGATTTAGGCATCTTTGGAGCAATACATTCATCTTTGCCTAAATTATCTAATGTCCGGTGCCTGACACCTAATGAGAAGGGTGATTAAATGGATAAATATTTTCTGAAGATTTTAATAATAGGTTTCATAGCTGGTTTGTGTAATGGGATATTTGGTTCAGGGGGTGGAACAATACTAGTTCCTGCAATGGTGTTCCTACTAGATATTAGAGAAAACAAATCCCATGCAACAGCAATAGCTGTAATATTGCCTTTATCCATAATTAGTTCTGTTTTTTATATTTCATCAAATAAAGTAAATTGGAATATAACATATCAGGTTGCTATTGGAAGCACAATTGGAGGCTATATTGGTTCAAGAATTTTAAATAAATTTTCAGATGTAACACTTCGAAAAATTTTTGGGTTCTCTATGATTGCTGCTGCATTAAGGTTGGTGCTTTAAATTGTTAATAATACTAATAAGCATTCTCTCAGGCGTCATTAGTGGTATGGGAATTGGCGGAGGTACTATTTTAATACCTGCACTAACTATATTTTTAAAAACTCCCCAGCATATTGCACAGAGTGTTAACCTATTATCCTTTGTTCCTACTGCAATAGTAGCAATAATATCCCATATAAAACAGGGTAATATAGAGAAAAATATTACCTTCAAATTAATACTTGGTGGTGTTCTAGGTGCAGTTATTGGATCATATTTTGCAATTAGACTTCCTGGTAATATTCTTCGTCGCTTATTTGGTGGTTTTTTATTAATTATGGGTATATACGAAGTTTGCTGCAAAAAAAGGTGTAATAAAAAATAGTCTGTTTCTAATAAGTATTTTGAAACAGACTATTTTTTATTAATTTAAACGTCATCACCAAAAGCTAAGATGTTCCACATTAGGGATGCAAAATCACTTCCTGAATTCCACCATTACACAATTATGGTGCACAACATTCATTCCATATGAATTGGACTTTTTAATTAATTCTTCACTTTCTGCTCCAGGTTGAAACCATACATTCATAATATTTAAATTATTGGCTTCTTCTATATATTTCTCACCCTTAACTGGGTTTATTACCATGTCAATTGCTTCAGGCTTTTCTGGAAGTTCAGACAATGTTTTAAAGCTTTTATCCTCATCCACCATCTCACCTGATGGATCAACAGCATATACCTTATAACCCTTATTCTTTAAAAAAATATAAATTGTATATGCATATTTTTCTTTATTATGAACGCTTCCAACAACTGCCCAAACTTTTTTTTCTTTAAATTCTTTAATATTATCCATTTTTACACCTCCACTAACCTTTCATTCTCATCTACAAAACACATAGAATTATCACTCATATTAATTACATTCTTTCCACTCATTATTTCAATTATATCACTATTAATCATATCAAAGTCCTTTTTTAAACAAAGAATGTTAAGCTTTATATTTTCAGTAAATTGAGTATCTTTAATTTTTATATTCTTACTTTGCAAATAGTTATTAAGCTTACCGTATTTGTCATAATCACATATTATGTAAATTTCACAGCCTTCCAATCGCATAACCTTTTTCCCTGCATCAATACCAAGTTTACATGAATGTCCATATGCTCTTATTAGTCCACCTGCACCAAGAAGTATTCCTCCAAAATACCTAGTAACAACTACTGCAACATCATTTAATCCCTCTCTTTTTAACACTTCAAGAACTGGAGGTCCTGCGGTACCCTGAGGCTCACCATCATCCGAATATCTCATAGATATTCCATTATTAGTTATATATGCATATACATTATGTGTTGCATCCTTATATTTTTCTTTTATTGAATTTATAAAACTCATTGCATCGGATTCCTTCTCAATCCTCTTTATATTGCATATAAATGTGGATTTTCTCTCCTCGAAGGAAACTTCCGACTGCTTTAATATTGTATATCCTTCCTTAGTCACAAAAATCACCTTTTCCATTAATTTCTTCAATTGATTGCAGTGCAGCCCTTATACAATAGTCCTTTTCCGTTTTATCATTAGATATTTTTCTCAGAAATTCCAATGCTTTATTACTTTTGATCTTTCCTAATGCCTTAATTGCATATTGTCTAACCTGTGGCTTATTATCATTTAAGCAGTTAATTAATGCATCCTCCGATAAATTAGTCCCGATTTTTCCTAGAGCTGAACAACTTATTCTCTTAATATTACCATCACTACATTTTAAGAATGTACTAATCGAAGCTATTGAATCCTTACTTTTAAATTCCCCAAGCAGCCATATATAGAAACTGCATTCTTCCCTGGTAGCTTTAAATAGCATATCCTTTGCGTATTTCTCTAGTTCAAATTTATCCTCATTAGACATTCTTTCAATTACACTTAATCTTTCGTCTCTTCCATATCTCATTAATTTTTTAGCAATATCTCCAGTATTCTTAACTCCTTCAAATGCTCTATATTTTATTTTGCACTCAATTATATGTTTCTCAACAAGTGACTTTTCCATATTTCTAATTTTAGAAATTGTTTTAATATCCTTTCCCTCCATATAAAGCAAATAAGTAATTTCTGAGTCAGATATTTCATCTATTTCTTTCCACTCAACACTTTTCATAATCATCTTCCTTTGTGTTATTACAATTTATAATATATCCCTTCAACTCTATAGGAAATTCCACTATTTATTGTTGTATAACTATATATATGATAGCATATTCTAAGACAAATATTAAATTAAATATTAGGAGGTGTCAAAGTGATTACAAAGGAAATGGGTATTATAGAAATCGTTGAAAAGTATCCTCAAACTGTTGAAGTTTTCCAAAGCTATGGAATGGGTTGTATTGGTTGTATGGCAGCTAGATTTGAAAACCTAGAGCAAGGTGCCCTAGCACATGGAATAGATATAGATTCACTAATAAAGGACCTCAATAGCACAGTTGAAAAATAAGACCAGAAATGGTCTTATTTTTTTAAGATCATTTCTAAATATACTTGATAAATATTTCATTATTTGTTATTATAATAGCATCTTATTAATCGATAGAAATTATCTATTTGACAAATAATATGCTTAGGAGGTGCTTTCTATGATAACAAAGGAAATGAGTATTACAGATATAGTTGAACAATATCCTCAAACTGTTGATGTATTTCAAAGATATGGTATGCATTGCTTTTGTTGAATGGCTGCAAGATTTGAAAATCTAGAGCAGGGTGCTCTAGCTCATGGACTTGATGTTGATGCCCTTATTAAAGATTTAAATGATGCTATAAAATAGTTTAGAAAGACCGCGATTTCTCGCGGTCTATTTATTTTATAAGTAGGGAAGTATATTTTTAACATTCATATCTTTTATACTATCATATGCAGATTTTAACATTTCAAGTCCACTTAAAATTTCATTCTCCTGAACCCCAGCATAGCTTATTCTAAAATAATTGCTTTCCCTATCATCAATATAAAAAATCCTTCCAGGAGTAATTAATACACCCATATCCATTGCAGCTGCATATAGTATTGATGAGTCTATATCAGTTTTTGCCCAAATGTGTATGCCTCCCTTTGGTTCACTGAAATGAATAAAATCATAACTTTTTCTTAAACCTTCAACAATGATATCATATCTATTTTGATAAATATTTTTGATTTTTTCAATATGCGGAACCCATTTCCTTTTTCTAAAATATAAATCGAATGCTCTTTGGATTAAACTTGATGTTGAAATATCAGTAGAATGTTTTGCTGATAAAACCATATTTGAGATTTTACCTGGAGTAATCAAAAAACCAAGCCTTATTCCAGGCATAAATATTTTTGAAAAACTCTTTAAATAGATTACCTTATTCCCTCCATCAAGAGCCTTTATTGGCAAATCACTTTCTCCATAGTATCTCAATTCAGATAAATACTCATCCTCTAATATATAACAATCATATTTTTGAGCAAGATAAAGTAATTGGAGCTTCTTATCCTGGCTGTAGGAAATACCTGTTGGATTTTGAAAGCTTGTCATTACATATATTAATTTAATATTAGTTGTTTTTAAAACAGCTTCAAGCTCAATACAATCAATCCCATCTTCTAAAATAGGTATTTCAATAATATTAGCACCCCTTGACTTAAATGCAGCCAAAGCACCAGAATAGGTTGGGCTTTCTACAATGATTGTATCATTGAAATTAACAAGAGCCTTTGAGATAATGTCTATGCCCTGTTGTGCACCTGATATAACATTTACCTCCTCTGTTAAAACATCAATTCCTCTTTCATATAAATACTGCTTATAGGATTCCCTTAATGGATAATAACCCTGAGGTTCTTGATAACCAAATGCATATCCTCCATCCCTTATTAAAACCTCATTTAAAACCTCTTTAAATTCCTCTACTGGAAACAATTCTGGATTTGGTGTTGAGGTAGAAAAATTAATCTGGTTTTGATCTGTTTTAGTATAACCCTGTTCCATCAATGTAACATTGGAAATACTGGAATTATTGTATTTATTTGTAATTATTCCTCTTATATATGTGCCACTTCCAGCTTTTGAATAAACATAATTTTTTTGTTCTAGCATTTTATATGCATTAATAATTGTTATATTGTTTACTCCAAGCTTTTTTGCAAAGCTTCTAATTGGAGGTAACTTTTCATCATCCTTAAAGGAACCATTTTCAATTAAATTTTTAATCTTTTCATATAACTGAAAATACATTGGTTCTTCACTTTCTTTATTTATATTTAAGCTATCATATAATTTCATTACTTTACCACCTCCAAATAGTACTCAATTAAAATGGCTATATCCTTCTTTAAATAAAAAGCCTGATACAAACTTCAGCATCAAGCTATCAAACCTATCTCATTACCATAATAGAATCATTCAAGGAAATATACTGTTTCATCAATTAGATATTCATCCCCATATGTTGTACATTTTCTTGTATCTTCCTTTATTATATCCAATCGACTTAATTTTTCAAGCAACATGCTTAAGTCTCCATCCACCTGTTTAAATTCCTTAGAATTTTTCAATTCTTCTACACTCATAGGAAATACTGATTTTTTCAGAAAATCAATAATCAGATTAGAAATACCTTGAATATTAAATTCAATAAATTTTTCTATTGAGCCAAGTATTTCATTAACCTTTTCATTTATTGGTATATCCATATTTAATTTATTAAATAAATATTCAATATCATTATTAACAGATACAGCAAAGGATAATATATCCTTATCAGTAATATGTCCTTCTAAACTCATAAGTAACCTTGCATAGTTTGTTAATACCCCAATGCACCATTGAAAAGCAGTTTCAATTTTTCCAGTTATGTAATATTTTTTTGTATAATGTACACTATTGATTAAGTTGCACAATATTTCAATATTTCTTACTTCCCTATCCCTATCCTTATAAAATCTTGTGGACTCATGTATTTCTTTAATTTCATCATCATGACAATATACCAATTTACCAGTGAAAAAAACCTTGTGAAAGGTTCCTCCCTTTAATAGATTTTTGTATGAATCAATAAAGTTATCCTTTGATATGTAAAACATATGGATTGGAATACCTAGAATTTTACTATATATATTTTCTACTCTATTATTTTCCTTAGAAATAACTAAAAAATCAATATCAGATTCCTCCCAAATATCTCCTGATACCATACTTCCATAAACAACAATTGCAATAACCTGACTGTTATTTACTAATTTATTTAATGTTGACTCAAATGCATCTTGATAAAGCTTTATGTTAACAGCCATCCTCTCACCCCTTATAAATGTTTAATAATGATTATATCAAAATATATCTATTAATTCAAAGTATGTCACCCAGACCCAACATTGTCATCCTGAACATAGTGAAGGATCTTGTCTAGGGATCACAAAAGATCCTTTTACTATGTTCAGGATGACAATGTCGCTGGTATTAACTTTCATATTAATGACAGCCTACTTTGTTTCACCTTTTTTTGTGCTGGAGAAGGCTATTCTCTTATATTTTTAATACTTACTATACCCTGATTACCACAATTCTTACAATAACAAACATGGGAGCATATATTGCTTGGATCTCCATCATTTAGATCAGTTAATTCATAGCTTAGATAAGGAGAATAATCATCATAATAGTTCTCCACCCTATCATAAATTTCCATCTTTTCTCCGCACCTTGGACAATATTTAGTATATTCCATAAGGCCATTGCATAAAGGGCATATATTCATAATCATTCTCTCCCTAATTAATATATTATATGCTGTGATATTATCCATAATAGTATGCACATAAATTGTATATATAATTAGGGCTGTAAAAAACCTTTATTCAATATCAACACTATTCTTTAACATAGCTATATTTAAATCGTGTCCCTGTATCTATCCATTATTTGACTAAATATTTCTGCGGTAGTTGGTGGAGTAAAGGTTATTGCATTTGCTCCTGCACTAATTGTAGCTCTAATTGTCTCTTGGTTTGGACCACCTGTTGCCATAATAGGAACCTCCGGAAATTCATTTCTAATCTTTTTTACAATATCAACTGTTCTATCTGCACCTGAAACATTAAAAATAGTTACACCAGCGTCAATTCTGCTCCTAAAGTCCTCTTTTTCTGATACAACTGTAACCACAATTGGAATATCAACTGTTTTTCTTATTTCTTTAATAATTTCATTAGAGGTAGGAGCATTAACAACTACTCCAATAGCACCTTGAAACTCTGCATCAAGTGCAAGATTAACAACTCTAAGTCCCTTAGTGATTCCCCCTCCTACCCCACAAAAAACTGGTACATCAGCAACTTCCATTAATGAATGGGTAATTACTGGTTGGGGAGTAAAAGGATACACTGCAATTACTGCATCAGCATTTGTATTTCTAATTATTGCAACATCAGTTGTAAAAACGATGGACTTAATTCTTTTCCCAAATATTAATATTCCACTTGATTCTCTTATAACAAGAGGTAGTTCTATAATATGGCTCCTTAAATTCCCCTTGATTTCTGGTATAAATTTACTATTCATAAAAACCCCTCCTTTATGTTATTATATAATTATTTCAAAAATATAAAAAGTACATCTCAAATTCAATGGCTGCCGAGGAAGGATTTGAACCCTCGAATACCTGCTCCAGAGGCAGGCGCCTTACCGCTTGGCGACTCGGCAATATTAAATAATATGGGCAATATGTTATATACTGGCTGCCGAGGAAGGATTTGAACCCTCGAATACCTGCTCCAGAGGCAGGCGCCTTACCGCTTGGCGACTCGGCAGCAACAATATTATTATATCATCTTTTTTTAAAATATCAATAGGTAATTTTTAAGTCATTATACTAAGTGAATTATTTAATATTATATTAATATCTTGAATAATTATACTTCATATTCCTTTACTCTTCCAAAAATATTTCTGGTTGTTCTTATTTTAACGTATGTCCCATCTTCCCTATACTCTTCCTTCTCAACACAATTGTTATTATGAAGATATGACAATACATTTCCTTCACCATACGGAATTAGTAGGTCTGCAGTTACAAAATCCGTGTATACTTCCCTATCAATCACACCTAATAATGCTTCCAGGTTTAGTCCAGTAAGTGCAGAAACCTCATGAACTTCTCCATATTTACTCCTAAGAATTGCTAATCTTTCCTCATCAACTGCATCTATTTTGTTGAATACAAGTATAGCCTTTTTATCCTCTGCCCCAATTTCCTTAAGAACCCCATTAACTGTTTCAATTTGAGTAATAGCATTAATATTTGAAGCATCCACAAGGTGAATTAAAAAATCACTATATACTATTTCCTCTAATGTGGACTTAAATGCATCAACTAAATCATGGGGAAGCTTTCTAATAAAACCTATGGTATCCGATAAAAGCACATCCTTACCTGAAGGAAGATTAACTACTCTAGTGGTAGTATCTAAGGTTGCAAATAACATGTTAGCTTCAAATACCTTTTCCTTTTCAACTCCAGCAATCTCACATAATTTGTTCCTTAATGTGGATTTTCCTGCATTAGTATATCCAACTATTGTAACAACAGGTATCTCATTTGATATTCTTTTTTCTCTTTGAACCCCTCTTATCTTTTTAAGAGCATCCAATTCCTTTTCCAAATCATATATTCTGTTTCGAATATGTCTTCTGTCAAGTTCTATCTTTTTTTCACCTGGTCCCTTTGAACCAATTCCCCCACCAGTTCTTGACAAACTAATTCCAAATCCAGTAAGTCTGGGTAATCTGTATTTTAGTTGAGCAAGCTCCACTTGAATTTTTCCATCCCTTGATTTTGCTCTTTGTGCAAAAATATCAAGTATAAGGGTTGTTCTGTCAATTACCTTGCCACCGATTATCTCTTCTAAGTTTCTTACCTGAGCTCCTGTGAGTTCATCATCAAATACTATTGTGTCTGCCATTAAATTTTGTCTTAATAAGGATAACTCTCTAGCTTTTCCACTTCCGATATAATATGCCTTATCAACCTTACTTTTATTCTGTACAATCCTATAAACAACCTCAGCTCCTGCTGTTTCCGCAAGCTCCTTAAGCTCATTCAGGGACTCCTCAGTACTATATAAATCGTTATTCAGTCCACCTACAAGTATAACTTTTTCACTTTCATTATCATTTATGCTGTGGGATTTATCATATAGTTGAGCTTCAATATCTTGAACACTAGCTAAAAAATCATACTCCTCAATTCTATTAATAGAAAATGGACCTTCAACTAATACTTCTTCAGATATCTTACCATTCTCTGCTTTTAAGAAACCAACCGAGAACTCATATGGCTGGCCCTCTCTTAGACTTATAGCAGCCATACAATCAAACTTTAAGCTTATTAGGGCTGTTACATCAATAGAAGATAGCATAGCTTCTCCACCTGGGTGGGTATGTATACACCTAATACCACTAAAGCCCTGCTCACTACGTTTTTCAGTTAATGCTTCAAGATTAACAGTTGTACTATCCCCTATGGAAATGTCAACAATTTTTCCTCTTCTACTTATATAAACTGAAATCTCCTTATTAATAAGACTAGATATTCTACAAATAGTCTCAAGTATCTCTAAAGGAATTAAAATTTCCTTTGAGCCATCCTTCTCAAATAATTCTTCAAGTGTCCCTATATATATTTTTCTAATTCCATCTAAATTGCCTTTAATCATTATAGCACCTCCAATTACTTTTATTATTATACATCAATGTATTTTTATTTAATACATAATCTTTAATTATAATATTTTTTTCCTTAGAAATCACTTTATTTTAATAAAGTATTAGTTTTATTATTAAATTTAATTGTTCCTCTCCTTGACAAAGGTTTAACTTTAAATTATATTGATTTTAATATAGAACATTATGGAGGGAATACTATGGAGGGAAAAATCGAAAACATTCTAATATCTCAAGCTGAAATAGCTGAAAAAACTGCAGAAGTTGGAAGATTAATTTCTGAAAACTATAAAGACAAGAAATTATATATACTTTCGCTTTTAAGGGGAAGTTTTATTTTTACAGCAGACCTTGTAAGGCAAATATCTATTCCAGTTCAAATTGGTTTTATGGCAACTTCAAGTTATGAGCATGGAGAATCATCCACTGGAAATGTTAAAATAGTTCAGGATATTTTAGACAACATAGAAGGCTATGATGTTCTTATTGTTGATGACATTGTAGATACAGGCACCACAATGAAATCAGTAAAGGAACACCTCCTAAGCTATAACCCAGCAAGCGTTAAATGCTGTGTTCTACTTGATAAACCAGAAAGAAGAAAGGTTGATCTTGAACCTGATTATAAATGCTTTACTATTCCTGATGTATTTGTTGTTGGTTATGGGCTTAACTATGGAGATTATTATAGAAATATACCCTATGTATTTAATTGGGAAAGCAAATAATATTAAGATATATAATGTATTAAGGATTTCACATTGTAGTGGCAGGCTTCTATGCCTGCCACTACTTTTTACGTGTGTAATTTCTTTAATGCAGTATATATAGAAAAAAACCTGAGAATTTTCTCAGGTTTTTTTCTATTTTCTTTCTACTTTATATTTACTTTCAAGAGCATTTACTGCTTCAGCATATGCATTATTTTGCTTATCTTGAGTTAACTGTGTTCTAATTATTTCCTTAACCTCTACAAAGGACTTAACAGTTGGTTCAGTTTTATCATCTACAATTATTACATGATAACCAAACTGAGTTTTTACTGGATTGCTTAATTCGCCATTTCCCAAAGAAAATGCGGCTTCTTCAAATTCTGGAACCATCATACCTCTTTTAAAGTATCCAAGGCTTCCACCCTGTTCCTTTGATGGACAGGATGAAAACTTCCTTGCTGCTTCTCCAAAATCCATTCCATTGTTTATTGATGCTATTACTTCCTTTGCTTTATCAAGAGAATCCACAAGTATATGCTTAGCGCTAACTTGTTCTTCCTCATTAAAGAAGTTTTTATTTTCATTATAATACTCTTCAATTTCAAATTCCTTTACAGCAATATTTGATATTGTATCTTGAATTGCCATCTGAGTTAAAATAGCCCTTCTTGCATCTTCAAGCTGCAATTTGTACTCTTCCTTATCTTCAAATCCCGAGTCAATTGCATTACTATATAGCAATTCCCATGCAATTAATTGTTCAAGTAATTGTTCTTTACCCTGCTCTGTCATTAAGAATCCCCTCTTATCCTGTGGATACCTCATTACAGCAGCATCTAATTCACCCTGTGTTATCTCTTTACCATTAACAATAGCAAGTACATTTTCCTTCATTATTTTTCTCCTTATTGTGTTATTTAAATACTGCTTTATAATAACACAAAAATACTATTTAATGCAAAAATAAGCTTTAATGCATTTTTTGAACCTGATATAAATCTGAATTAGCAAATCTGGAGGGATTCTATTTATTATTCTCTAAATCTTTTGTTTTATAGCCTTCATTTATAACACCTTCTCCAAAATTTGCATAGGTATTTGGAACCTTGCCAACAATAATACTTTCTGCAATAGGAATGCTAGATGTAACTGCAATACTATTCCTTGCAATAGGAACTACCACCTGAACATTAGCAGTAACATCAAGATATACAATATGCCTTGTTTGATTAATCCCTGCTGCTTGAAATTCCGATCTATAACTTGTAATCACTGAACCCATTGGCAGCATATTAAACTTAACCTTCGGGCCATAATAGGCAAACAAATCATTTTTAAGTATAACTCCAATGGGAATTTTGACACCTCTAACTCCAATACCTCTTATTTTTTCTTGAACTGATAGTGCTATTTGGGAGCCTATCCTGTTCAATTCAACTGTATTTGCTTGTATCATAACCACATTCCCATCTTTGTCAGTTTTTATTGTCATTAAATCATCATATGATATTTTATTACCAAACTCTTCTCTAATAGTACTATTAATTGTTTCTGTTGATACATACCTGGCTTCCGAATCACACACTGCAAGCATAATAGGTTTAAAATCCCTATCTATTTTATAAAACAAATATATGAGTAGTATAAAAATAAGGATTAGAATAATTGCTCTCCTTCTCTTTTTTCGTCTTAAGGGTCTAGACATTACACCACCCCCTTCCTATTATATTATGCGGGGGATAGTGTATCTATGCAGCAGACTGACCATCTACTCCTTCAATTTCCTTTATACTTATTTGCCTTGTGTGAACTGTGTGAATCCATTCCCTGTTTTTCATATTTATTATTCCTTGAATTGAAATAGGTATCCATGTCAAAATATAAACACTATACAATAGGTACCATAAAAATATTTTAAAGCATTGCTTACCTTCTTTACAGAATATAATAATAGAAAATAATCCGATGAATATAATTTGTAGGAGAACCCCATAAATAATAACATTATCAGCAATAAAAATGTTTAAAGAATAAAAACACATATAAGTTAACAATTTTTTTGAAAGCTTGTTTTCTACAAGTAGAATAAAAGGAGTAAACAAAAACTGAAATATTCCAAATAATTTAATAATAACTGGATTTAATAAATTTTTAATACTAAATATATTAATGTCTATAGGAATATAACCATTAATAAAGGATATAACTGCCATTATTCCAACACCTACAATAACAAATGGTTGCAGGGTGTAGAGGGCACAATCCAAAGCAACAAAATCTTTTTTTAAAATTGATTTTTTAACCAACTTAATAAAAAAACGAAATGCAACATCAGTAAAACCCTGCATCCATCTTTTTCTCTGTCTCCATGATTGCTTAAGTGTTAGAGGCTTTTCATCGTATACTATTGCATCATGACACCATCCTACCTTATATCCGCTTAATACTAATTTACATGTAAACTCAAGATCCTCTGTAAGACAGGTAGCACCCCATCCAATTTCCTGCAATAAATTTATATCAACACAAAAGCCTGTTCCACCAATTTGATTGGATAACCCAAGATTTGCTCTGCCAAGTTGGAATAACCTATTAGAAGTCCAAAATGCTACTGAATAACATTCTGTTATCCAAGAATCATGTGGGTTCTTGCTGTCTAGATAACCTTGAACTACCTTATATCCTTCCTTTAATTTTCCATCCATTTCTTTTAGAAAATTTTTTGATGCTAAATTATCTGCATCAAAAATAACTACAGCATTATATTGTTTATCTAATGTGGATAATTTATTGAACATCCATTCAAGAGCATACCCTTTTCCCTTGTTTTTATTGTCTACTCTTTCAAATACAATAGCTCCCTTAGAACTTGCAGCTTCAAGAGTATTATCACTACAATTATCTGCAATTACAAAAATATCATACAATTCATTAGGATAATCAATACTCTTTAGACTCTCAACTATATGTCCTATAACTAGTTCCTCATTATGTGCTGCAACTATCAATGCAAATTTATTATGTGGTGGCGAATATTTCTTAATCTCTTTGTGTCTATATAATCCAAAAAGAGAAATTATAAGATAGTATATTGTTAGTCCACATATTATGAATTGAAAACCTAATAATATACATGTTGTTATTTCTTTCATCTCAAACCCTCCACAATAGTATGACGTTCAAATCCACACATACTTATATACTATATAACTGCTTCCTAAGTTATTAATCTCCAAATTATTGAAAACTATGCCTGAATTTCTAGGAACTTAATATAAATCACATAGTAATCAGTACAAAATCTAGCACTGATAGCATACTCGTGTTATAATAATTATGAAGCTTGTCAATAATTATATGTGTCCGAACCTTTAAAGGAGGCTATTTATGAAACAAAATAATCAAGATAAAAAAACAAAATCAACACAACAAAATAGGAAGGTTAAAAAGAAAAAAAGGCATATTGGCAAAAAAATATTAACAGCTTTTTTGATAATTATGTTGATAACCATTGCTGGAGGATCAGGAGTATTGATTGCAGTAATAAAATCTGCACCTGCTATTAATACAGATATTTTAGATGATCTAAAACAAAGTGGAAAAATATATGATAGGGAAGGACATTATATAGAGGATTTATCTGACATGGAGAACAGGCAAATTGTTCCATTATCCCAAATACCAAAGCATCTTCAGGATGCAGTAATTTCCATTGAAGACGAAAGATTTGCAACCCATCATGGAATAGATATTAAAAGAATATTTGGAGCAATTATTTATGACATAAAGACTATGTCGAAAGCTCAAGGTGCATCTACCATAACACAGCAGGTAATTAAAAATAATGTATTAAGCCCTGAAAAGACATTTACTCGTAAGCTTCAAGAAATGTACCTTGCCCTTCAGTTAGAAAGAAAGTTAAGCAAGGATCAAATACTCCATGCCTATTTAAATACTATGTTCCTTGGTGGAAACGCCTATGGAGTACAAGCAGCATCCCTATACTATTTTGGAAAGAATGTTGAGGAATTAACTATTGCAGAAAGTGCTCTGATTGCAGGGTTAACACAAAATCCAGCAAAATTTTTCCCCTACAGTCAAAGAAATAAAGAAAATCCAGAAAATTATCTTCAAAGACAAAAGTTAGTATTAAACAAAATGCTTGAACTTGGCAAGATAAATCAAGAACAATATACACAAGCGTTAAAGGAGCCACTTAATTTCCAAACTAAGGAAGCAGAAGTTGCTACTAAATATCAATGGTTCATTGAACCTGCAATTGATCAAATTGCTAAGGATCTTGCTGAGAAATATAGCATTTCGGAAAGCGAAGCAAGGCAAAAGCTCAGAACTGGAGGATATGATATTTATCTAACCATAAATACCAAGGTTCAAGAAGCAGCGGAAAATGTTATAAACGATCCTAAATATTACCCTAAAATAAAAGAGAAAGATACGTATTATTCAATAAATTCCAAGGATAAGCAGCTAATCCAACCTCAATCAGCTGCAGTTATAATGAATACTACTAATGGTGAGGTAATTGCTATTGTAGGTGGTAGAGGACCTCATCCATTAAGATCTAATAACAGAGCAACTGATGTTGATGTTGCAAGGCAGCCAGGCTCTGCAATAAAGCCACTAGCTGTTTATGCTCCAGCGTTAGATAAAAAAATAATAACTGCTGGAAGTGTAATTGAAGATTCTCCATTGCCTCAGGACTTTGTTGATTCTAATAAAGGTTGGGATCCTAAAAATTATAACAATAAATTTGGTGGACTAACTACTATTAGAGAAGCAGTAAAAGACTCTGTAAACCTTGTAGCTGTTAAGCTTCTAAAGGACCTAGGAGTTAACACCTCCATTGATTACTTAAGGAATAAATTCCATTTGTCAACTATTGAAACCCAGGGAGGAACAAATGATAAGAACCTACCTTCCCTTGCACTTGGTGGTTTAACACATGGTGTTACTCCTCTAGAAATGGCAGCAGCATATTCAGTATTTGCTAACAATGGTGTTTACTCAGAACCTATAATGTATTCAAAGGTATTAGACAACAATAAGACGGTTTTACTTGAAAGAACCGCTGACCAATCTAAGGCAATATCACAACAAGCTGCATATATAATGACAAACATGCTTGAAACCGTTGCAAAAACCGGTACTGGAACTAAAGCTAGATTTGGCAAAATGCCTGTTGGTGGTAAAACTGGTACATCAGATGATCATACAAATGGGTACTTCATGGGTATTACTCCATATTATTCTGGTGCTGTATGGATAGGTCATGATGATAAACAATATACTATTCCAGGATTAGTTGGTGGAACTGAAGCACCCATGTGGCGTGATATAATGAAGGTAGCACATGAAGGCCTTGAGGTAAAGGCTTTCACAAAACCTAGTGGAATAGTTTCTGCACAGGTTTGTCTTGACTCAGGCAAAGCACCAACAGAATTATGTGCTCTAGACCTTAGAGGTTCAAGAGTTCAAACCGAAATATTTATTGAAGGAACAGAACCTGTGGAGTTGTGTGATATCCATGTTTCAGCAGATATTGATGTTTCAACTGGAAAGCTTGCCACACCAGACTGCCCAGTTGAGTTGGTGCAAAAGAAAGTATTCCTTAACAAAATATTAAATCCAAGAACTGCTCTTGGTGATGATGCATATATAATTCCTACTGAATACTGCACGATTCATCTAGGACAGCCAATAGATGAAAATCCAGATGAAACTCCAGTAAATCCTGATGGTACTCCGATTATTCCAGACGGTACTGATAATACGGATCCAAATGATCCTACTACAGACACAAGTACTGAACCACAACAAGACCAAACGGACCCTAAGGATAAACCAAAAAAACCATAGTAAAAAAATAAGGAGTCAGTATTACACTGGCTCCTTATTATATCTCATTATTTCTTCCATAGCTTTTGTTACTATAGGTGCTCCAATCTCCACATTGTCAAACCCATCCATTTTTCCAGGATCTCCAATTCCAATTACAACAGGTACTTCCAAATCATTTAATACATCTACAGTATCCCCTTTTATAATCTTATCTTTTTTTTGATATCCATTCTTATCCACTGCACTTCTAACAATATTTCCATTATTGTCAATGGAATAATCCACTTTTATTCCCTTTACTCCATTGGTATTTGATGCAACTGCAATTACACCCAGAATATTTATATCCTTAGAATTCATAATATAGTCCATTGCAACCTCACCTGGACCTCTATGTGTATTCCCCCTATCATCAACCATTACAACAACTGGATCATAACTTGCAGTTCTTATTAATTCTACAATTTCTTTCCCAGTAAGTTCTGTGGGGTTTCCTCCAGATCTAGAAATGCATCTTCCACCAATATTTTTTGCAGCAGCTTCAACTGCTTTTACAGCACAATTATCCCCATCTGTAACTAATATTACCTTCCTTTTCATACTTTATCTCCTAACTTTTTGTTTTAGGGTTAAACACAACAGACATTATATATCCAAAAAATATCGCAGAAGAAATTCCAGCAGCAGTTGCTTTTATTCCACCAGAAAAAGCCCCTAATATACCATTACTATTGACTTCCTTAATTACCCCCTTATACAGCGAGTATCCAAACCCTGGCAGGGGTACAGTTGCCCCAGCCTTTCCATATTCCGCAATTGGTCCATATATTCCTAGTGCTCCTAGAATTACACCACTTGTAACAAATATTACTAGTATCCTTCCAGAAGTAAGCTTTGTTTTATCCATTAAAATCTGCCCTATTACACAAATTATACCTCCTACTATAAATGCTCTTAAGTAATCCACTTTATATACTCCTCTCTATAGCAACAGCATGTGCAACTGAAGGAATTGACTCCCCTTGTAGAGTACTTGTTGGACTTAATAATGCACCAGTTGATATAATTAGCAGCTTATTAATACTACCACTTACTAACAGCGAATAAAGATATCCGCATAGGGTTGCAGCTGAACAGCCACAACCACTTCCACCAGCATGCACATCCTGACTGCTTAAGTCAAAAATCTCAACTCCACAATCTGTAAATCTCCCACTTATATCATAACCATTCTCTGCCACTACTTGAATAGCAAGTTCCTTACCTACCTGACCTAAATCACCAGTAATTATTAAATCATAATCCTTTGGTCTACGCCCAGTATCTTTAAAATGCCTAATTATCGTATCTGCAGCTGCTGGAGCCATAGCAGCACCCATGTTGTTTGCATCCTTTATTCCAAAATCCAGCACTCTTCCTGTAGTGACATAGGTTATATATGGACCTGTGCCTGTGCTGCCTAGTATTGCTGCTCCTGCACCTGTCACAGTCCATTGAGAAGTAGGAGGCCTTTGACTTCCTAATTCAAGAGGAAATCTATACTGTCTTTCTGCAGAGGAAAAGTGACTAGATGTTGCAGCTATTACATAATCAGCATATCCACCATCTATGATCATAGCGGCTAAGCTTAGGGATTCTGTCATTGTTGAGCATGCACCATATAGTCCGAAAAATGGTATTTTAAGCTCCCTGGCAGCAAAGCTAGAGGAAATTATTTGGTTGAGTAAGTCCCCTCCAAAATAATAATCAATTTTTTCAGGGGTTAGCTTTATTTTTTCAAGTGCTATTTTAATTGTTTCCTTAGTCATCTTGCTTTCTGCTTTTTCCCAGGTTTTTTCTTCATACAAATCATCATTCAATACTAAATCAAAATATGAACCTAATGGGCCTTCTCCTTCCTTCGGTCCAACAATACTTGCTGTTGTTAATATTGTTGGAGGATTATATAATTTTACAGTCTGAGTTCCCATTTTTTTTACTGACATCCAATCACCTCATTTGAAAATGTAATACAATAATCCCACAATTATTGATGTTGAAATGCCAAATACAAGTACTGGACCTGCAATTACAAACATTTTTGCTCCTACTCCAAATACATAACCTTCTTTTTTGAATTCCATTGCTGGAGAAACTATTGAATTTGCAAATCCAGTTATAGGCACAATTGAACCAGCTCCAGCAAACTTACCTAAATTATCATATAATCCTAGTCCAGTAAAAAATGCTCCCAAAAAAACCATTATTGAGGAAACATATGAGCCAACATCATCCTTGGGAACTCCAAATTTCAAAAATAAATTCATAACAAATTGTCCAACATCACATATTAATCCTCCAATTAAAAAAGCAAAAATACAGTCCTTTAATAGGTTTGATGAAGGATTGGTTTTCTTTACCATTTCCTTATAATGCTGTGCAATATCCTTTTCCTTTGTGTTCTCCATACATTCACCTACAGTCCTTCATATTTCCTTCTCCACCTATTATTCCAGAAGTAAAATTTATTATAACCTTTGAATAGTCAAATCTTATAAACTTATCTTCACTCTGTTTAACATTAGATACTATCACAGATTTTATTCTACGATACAAAATGCCACCTCCATTTCATATCTTTATTTTCTCTCATAATGTACTTTTTAATACAAAATGCCAAAATATTTAAAAAATAATTCAGAAATAAAAAAAACGACTTTTCCAGTTTCAGAAAAATCGTTTTTTTTATTTTATATAACATATTATTTCATTGCTTTACGTAAATTCTCTAATACCTTTTTTTCAATTCTAGATACTTGAACCTGAGAAATACCTAAGATTTCAGATATTTGGCTCTGAGTTAAATCTTTAAAATAGCGGAGTATTATTACCTGCCTTGCTTTAGGCTCAAGTGAATTAACCAAATCCTTGAGGGCAACCTTGTCAACTACATCATTTCCATAATCCCTATCTTCACTAATTTTATCAATTAAAAGCACAGGTGAACCATCATCCTGATGTATGACCTCATAAAGATATTCTGGTGTGTGCATGCTCTCAAGACTCATTAATACATCTTCAGATGTAATACACATTTCCTGTGCAATTTCTGAAATAGTAACATCTCTTCCAAATTCCTTTGTAAGCTTTTCTTTAACCTGTTTAACCTTTTTTGCTGTTTCCTTTAAGTTCCTGCTTACTTTAATAAGGCCATCATCCCTTATAAACCTTTTAATCTCTCCCATTATCATTGGAACTGCATATGTTGAAAATCTAACATTAAAATCAGTATTAAAGTTTCTTATTGCCTTAATAAGTCCTATGCATCCAATCTGAAAAAGATCCTCATATTCAAATCCTCTATTTAAAAATTTTTTAACAATGGTCGATACTAATCCTATATTATTCCTAACAAGTATCTCCTGAGCATTCTTGTCCCCTTGCTGGCTTTTCTTAATTAGCCTAATAATTTCTTCGACATTGTTATATGTATATTCGGTGGATATATCATTGTTCATATATATTCCCCCAAAACTATACTGATTCAAATTGTTTAATCATCTTAACTTTAGTACCTTCTCCAGGAACAGACTCTACCTCAAGTGTATCCATAAATGTTTCCATAACAGTGAAGCCCATTCCTGATCTCTCAAGCTCAGGTTTTGATGTGTATAATGGCTGCCTAGCAAGCTCAACATCCTCAATTCCCTTTCCAAAGTCAATTACTTCAACATATAGTGTCCTATCTTCTATTCTACCTTTAATTACCACTGTTCCTGATTGATTTTCATAACCATGTATTATTGCATTTGTTACTGCCTCAGATACTGAAGTTTTAACATCAGACAACTCTGAAATCGTCGGGTCCAACTGTGAGGCAAAGGCTGCCACAACAATCCTAGCAAATGATTCATTTTGAGACTTACTAGGAATTTCTAATTTCATTTCGTTTTGAAACATATTACATCCCCCTTTTAAAAACTCTTTAATGCGTCTTCTACACTTTTGTATTCTTTGATTATTCTAAAAAGCCCCCCCATTTCAAATATCCTTTTTATTTCAGGCTTTAAGTTAATAATACCTACCTTCCCTCCATACTCTGAAATTTTTTTATATCTTCCTATTACAACTCCAATACCAGAGCTGTCCATAAAATTAACTCCTGAAAAATCAAACAGCAAATTTACTTCACCTAGCTCCTCAAGTTTATTATCTAGCTTGACCCTTACACTTTCTGCAGAATGATGATCTAGTTCTCCAGACATAACTGCCATTAGAAGTTTTCCTTTATTAATTAAGTTTAAAATCATCCGTATCCCCCCCTATTACTTATTATTTTATATATTCTATATAAGGTAATATTTTCCTTTTTTTATTTTATAACCACAATAAAAAATACATAAAACATCTTACATTATTCCCACATTTAAATAAATTATACATAAAATAAAAAATCCTATTACAACAGTGGGCTGTTGTAATAGGGTTTTCTACTATAAAGATAATGAAAATGAATATACATTTGTGGGGGAATGGGACGTACTGACGCTACTCTCAATGTAGGGGCGAACGGTGTTCGCCCGTGGGGTACCATGTATAGAGAATACTCTCGTATCAAAGTGCCCACTTACGGGCGAACACTGTTCGCCCCTACAACACATAGTAGTTAAATTGTTTCAGTTAACATATAGACGGCTTGCGACCCATTCTTCCTATATTAATCCATTGGTAATAGTACATGTACTATAGGCTTTTTAAACACCTTATCTATAACCAATGATACATCCTCAACACTAATTTCTTTAATTATTTCAAGAGATTTTTTATACTCTTCGGGATTTCCATAACTCATCTCGCCATCAAGCATATAGTCTACAATATATGAAGAACCTTCAAGTCTTATGGCAGTATTAATATAGAATATTTCTTTTAATAAATTAATAGATTCTTCATTTATTACTATTTCCTTATTCATAATTTTCAGTATTATGGAATCCACAACCATTATTGTATCCTTCAAATTTTCCTCAGATATTCCTGCATATATATAAAACATTTTTAGGTTCTTAATAAAATCAATATCACTGTATAGGCTATATGCATATCCTCTTTTGTCTCTTAGCTCCTTAAACAAAATAGAGTTTGCACCTGCTCCAATTTTCTCATTCAATAAAGTTAGTATTATTTCTTCTTTTTTAGACAAACATTGAATATCAAATGCATACAATAAATGTACTTGTCCAATTCCTTTTTTATGTCTTATAACCTTATTAGGTAGGAAATTAATACTCTCCTCCACTAATTCCTCTACTGGTTTTTCCTGCCATGAAGAAAAAAATCTATTTACTAGTTTTAATACTTCCTCATGGGTAAAGGAGCTTACAATACTTATTACTGTGTTGTTTGGAACATAATAGGATTTATAGAATTCTTTAAGCATGTTGATCTTTAGTCCCTTTACAGATTTAACAGTACCAGCAATATGATATTTATGCCATTTCTCAGGGTATATAGTTTTATATAGGCTTAAATAGGACCAATCCTCAGGATCATCCTTTGTCATTTTTATTTCTTCAATTATTACTTTTTTTTCGAGTCTAAATTCTTTCTCAGGAAATTTGGCATTCATAAACATATCAGAAACTATTTCTAAACTGCTCTTGGCATATTTTTTCATTGTATCTATTGTTAACACAGTTTCATTATAGCTAGTGTATATGTCAAAATCACCTGCCAATTTTTCAATATCATCACTAAGCTTATCCCTGTCTCTGTTAGATGTTCCTTTAAAAAGCATATGTTCAATCATATGGGATATACCACTTTTATTTTCCTCTTCATAAAGAGAGCCTATTTTAACACCTATTCCTAAAGAAAATAATTCTCCTTCTTTATAGGAGGTTACTAATTTTAATCCATTAGGAAGAATCGTTTTATTAATTTCTATCTGCTTCATTCTTTTACCTCATAATTTATTTTTTGACTACAAACCTATATTAACATTTTTTAAGCTTAATATCATCCCCCAATTTACCTGTGTCAAAATTATATCTTCATACATATTCTATAATTGACTAGGAAAGGAGGTTTTTGCTGATGAATATTTTCAGCTTAATACTGCTAGCATTTGCTGTAAGCATTGATGGTTTTTGGGGAGGATTTGCATTTGGCTTGAAGAAGGTAAAAATATCACCTGTTTCATTATTAATAATATCCTCCTGGTCTGTAATATGTACAATGATTGTTATGTTCATTGGATGCAGCTTAAAAAACATTATATCATTTGAATGGGCAAAGTTTTTAGGTGCAGCTTTATTATTTTTATTAGGCTTATTTACATTGAAGGGAGGTTATAAGCAAAAGAAGGAACATCTTGAATGTAAAAGAAACTTCATAACCTATAATATTAAATTTAAAGACTTGATTAAAGTGCTTCATAATCCTCTACTTGCTGATATTGATAATGAGAATGATATAAAGCCTGCTGAGGGTACAATATTAGGGCTCGCAGTTGCTATGGATGCATCCATAGCAGCATTTACAGTATCCCTATTAGGATTTAATCCTTTAATTACTCCCTTCCTATTTGGAGTGACTCATTATGTTCTCATCGGTTCTGGAAACTTTATAGCAAGGCAAAATGTAATTAATCATTTTAGTGAAAAATTCTCCATGCTTCCAGGTATAATTCTAATTGCACTTGCTATACTTAGGTTAGTTTAGTATTTACTATAGAATTGTATTATAATATTTAAAATGTTAAAATACATTTAGTAGGTAAGGCTTCCTTAGAAGCCTTTTATTTAATATAGCAGGAGGTAATTTTATGGAAATGTGGTTAAAAGAAATGCAGATAAAGGATGCTGCTATGACATACAAGGTAAAAGAAACACTTGTAAGAAAGAAAACTAAATATCAGGATTTAGCTATTCTGGATACTGAAGCCTTTGGGCGTATGTTAGTTCTTGATGGAATCATTCAAACATCCATTAATGATGAATTTGTGTATCATGAGATGATCACCCATATTCCTCTATTTACCCATCCTAATCCTAAAAAAATATTAGTTGTAGGTGGTGGAGATGGCGGAGCTATAAGGGAAATACTTAAGCATCCTGGAGTTGAGAAGGCAGTATTATGCGAGATTGATGAGGATGTAGTTAATGAATGTAAAAAATACCTTCCTGAGATAAGTCATGCATTGGATGACTCTAGGTGCGAAGTTTTTATTGGAGATGGTATCAAGTATGTAATGGAGCATAAAAATGAATTTGATATAATAATTGTAGATTCAACAGATCCATTTAATAACGCTGAAGGATTATTTGGAGGAAACTTCTATAAGGATATATCTAATGCATTAACAATTGACGGAATATTCATTGCACAAACTGAAACTCCTTTTTTCCTTCCCGAAACAGTAAAGCAAGTATATCAGGATGCAAAGTCAATATTCAAAGTAACCAAACTGTTCATGGCAGCTATTCCCACCTACCCAGGAGGCTACTGGAGCTTCACAATAGGCTCCAAGAAATATGACCCAACACAGGTTGATATTGCAAAAATACCAGACATGAACACAAGGTACTACACCCCAGAATTACATAAAGCATGTTTCGTACTGCCTAAGTACGTAAAGGATGTTATAGGTGAAAAATAACCCAAATTGGGGTTATTTTTTTGCCTCCACCTGCAGCCTGCAACCTGTAGTGGCAGGCCTCTGCGCCTGCATAAGGCATTTACATTTAAAGCAATATTACCTGTTTACCCGTGGAACCAAAACAGAAGCAGGTCAGCCTGCCACTAC
>JARDZI010000331.1 GCA_029240935.1 Clostridiales bacterium | reverse complement strand
GCTCTTCCGATCTCCTTGCATAATGTCCAGTTGCAATATAATCTGCACCAACCTTTATTGCATAATCAAGAAAAGCCTTGAATTTAATTTCTTTATTGCATATAACATCAGGGTTCGGTGTTCTTCCTCTTTTATATTCATCAAGAAAATAAGTAAATACTCTATCCCAATATTCCTTCACAAAATTAACAGTATAACAGGGGATTTCTATCTGATCACATACTCTTCTTGCATCCTCATAATCAGTATCCGAGGTACAGTTTCCATCCTCGTCCTTCTCATCCCAGTTCTTCATGAATATCCCTATAACATTATATCCTTGTTTTTTCAACAGCAGAGCAGCTACAGAAGAATCAACTCCACCAGACATTCCTATTACAACTGTTATATCCTTTGGCTCTTTTTTATTTTCCATATAAACACCTTTCTAATATTTGTATTTCTTTGAAAATTTCACAAAGCAGAAGCAGGTCAGCCTGCCACTACAATTTCAACACACTTTTATATTATAAATGAAATATCAAAAATCATTTATCTACACTTTTTAGAAATCCTAGATTATCAATTTCCTCTGTACTGTCATCTCTCTCTATTAATTTAATTTTAGCTCCTAGGCTTGCATATGCATCAATAATACCTGCATAGCCCCTTTCAATATGTTCAACTCCAGTAATATAAGTTGTTCCTTCTGCACACATTCCAGCCATAATAAGACACATCCCTGCTCTTATATCAGTAGCATGAACCCATGTGCCCTTAAGTGAACGTCTTCCTGGAATTACACAATATCCTTTTTTTAATATTATATCTGCACCCATTCTATTTAATTGAATACAATGATTAAACCTTTCTGGGTAAATCATGTCTACTATTCTGCTCTCACTCTCTGCTATGGAGAGCATGGAAGTTAAGGGTTGTTGATAGTCGGTACCAAATCCAGGGTACATACCTGTTTTTACATTAACACCCCTTATTGCCTTTCTCCCAAATGCACTTATGATGTTCTCACCAATCTCTATATCAAGTCCTGTTTCTTCAAGCTTTATTATGCAGGATTCAAGATGTTCTGGTATAATTTCTTCAATGGCTATGCTTCCACCTGTAACTCCTGCAGACATTAGAAAGGCTCCTGCGATAAGTCTATCCGGCATTACTGTATGTTCACACCCTTTTAAATAATCTACACCTTCGATTGTAATAACACTAGTACCAGCGCCTCTAATACTTGCTCCCATTTTATTTAAAAAGATTGCTGTATCAACGACTTCAGGATCCCTGGCAGCATTACGCAAAACTGTCTTTCCATTAGCCTTTACCCCTGCAAGCATTAGATTAATAGTCCCACCTGAGGTAATCAAATCGAAATATATATCAGCTCCTGTAAGTTTTTCAGCCTCAACTATGTAATAGTTTTTATGAAGAGTAATTTCTGCTCCCATAGCCCTTAAGCCCTTAAAATGTTGATCTATAGGCCTTGATCCAAAATTATCTCCTCCTGGATAACCAATTGTAACCCTTTTAAATTTATTTAATAATGCACCAGCAAAGTAATAGGCTGTACGAAAATGTGTAGATTTTTCAGGGCTAATATCCGAACTGAATATTCCCCTTGGATCTATTGTTATACACTCATTACTTTTATTTAATTCTAGTCCTATATCCTGTCCTATATCATATATATATTTATAATCCAATATATCTGGAACATTTTTTAATAGTACTTCCTCATCACATAAACAGCTTGCTGCAAGTATTCCTAAAGTACTATTTTTGGATCCAGGTATCTTCACTTTACCATGAAGTGGTCCAGCGCTTTTAACTTCCAACCATCTCATTTTGTTATCCCCACCCCCTGTCAATATCTTCTTTATAATACCATATGACGATAGCATTGTTAATATATTTTTGCTCATATATTCTGTTTTATACCTATTAGCCATTATTAAAAATGTTTCATTTGTTTTATTTCACGTTTTTAATATATATATTTATATTGGAATACTATTCATCTAATGAATTTTCCTCTTCTTCCACTTCAAATTTCTCTTCAATTTTATCTGCTTCATCCTGAGTCAGTTCTTGAACATTTCTTAGTTTTCTTTCTATGGTACGAGTTTTTCTTGATGCTGTATCTATACTATTACTTGCTTCTTGAAGCTTCTTTTGAGTTTTATCAAGAATATCTCCAAACTTTCCAAATTCAGTTTTTACAGTTCCAAGAAGTGACCATACCTCACTTGACCTTTTTTCAACTGCAAGAGTTCTAAAGCCCATTTGTAAACTATTTAGAAATGCAGCAAGAGTTGTTGGT
This sequence comes from Clostridiales bacterium, assembly GCA_029240935.1. Lineage (GTDB taxonomy): Bacteria > Bacillota > Clostridia > Clostridiales > Caloramatoraceae > JARDZI01. The sequence continues at coordinate 1,640 of JARDZI010000331.1, read as the reverse complement.
CCTGTAATAACAACCTTATACTCTCTTTGTAGTATCTCCCATAGACCAGTACGCCTTATTACCTCTGCATATAAGCTTTCTGTTGGAAGAAACATTACTCCGAAATCAGTAGTGTTAGGTGGATCAATATATTTTTCATTTATATCCTTCGCCTCAGACTTTATCCTAATCTCAAGCTGCTTTGAAGCCTCTTCCATAGCTGCCTTATCTCCAATTTCTTGAGCTTCAATCAATCTCTGATAGTCCTCCTGTGGAAACTTTGCATCTATTGGCAGCCATACGCAGTTATTTTTATCATCATTTCCAGGCAGCTTTATTGCAAACTCCACCCTATCATTACTTCCCTTTTTAGTAGATATATTTGCTGCATATTGTTCCTTTGTAAGAATTTCATCAATTATATTTCCTAGCTGTACTTCTCCCCAGGTACCTCTTGTCTTTATATTTGTTAGAGCTTTTCTTAAATCATTTACTCCATTAGCAAGGGACTGAACTTCTCCAAGGGACTTATACAATGCTTCAAGTCTTTGATTAATTGAATTGAAGGATTCTCCCAGTCTCTTTTCCAAAGTGCTGTGAAGCTTTTCATCCACTGTCACTCTCATTTGGTCAAGTTTAATATTATTATCACCTTGAATATCCTTTAGCTTTTGCTCAATTGTGTCCCTCATTTTACCCAGTGCTAGTTCATTGGTTTCTGTTAGCTTTACAAGTTGATTAGAAAAGGTATCCAATTGACTCTTTTGAAGATCAGCTATAAGCTTCATTTGAGAAACCAGTGCTTCATTAAATTGCTTCAATGTACCGCTTGTCTCCTGTCTGTCCAGCTTTGAATTTCTAATACTCTCTTCCCTATTTTGAGCTATTTCATTTTTTATTGACTGCTCCAATCTACTTTGTTCTCTTGAAAGATTTGATATTTGATTTTCCAGCTTTCCATTACCCTTTATAAAACTTCTACCTATTAAAAATAATATTAAAACAATCATAATAATATTTAAAACTAATAATATGCTTAGTATTGTTCCATCCATTAATTAACCCCCTATAAGACTAGCTTTTAAGTTTATAATTACATAATACCTATTTTCTCAACTTATTTCAAACTTTCACTGATTTTATATGGTATGAATTTTTTAAGTTTTAGAGTGAAATACTATATTAAACAAATTGGAGGGATATTATGGATTTGGAAAATTCTAAAACATTAAGTGATTGGAACAAGTGGAAAAATACACTCTCAAAAGCTGTAAGCATTGGTGAAGCAGTTGGCTTGTCCGAAAAGGCAATAGATAATGTTGCATATAGAGTTGGCAATACTTTAACTGCAGCAGTTGACCCAGAAAACAGAGAAGAAAGAGTGTTGCAGGAGCTTTGGAAGGTTGGAGATGATAGTGATAGAAAGACACTAGCAAAACTAATAGTAAAAATGGTTGAAACTGATGATAAATAACAAAATTAAATTCTCTGTTTAGATTACAGGGAATTTAATTTTTAATCATTCTAATGTATAATATAAATGATAATTATTATTTTATTGTGTTACATATATGTTCATTTATAAAATACAGGAGGTAATAGATGATGAAAAATGTAAAGATAAGAAAATATACTGCTCATGAAGACTATAACATCGAGGT
>JARDZI010000330.1 GCA_029240935.1 Clostridiales bacterium | reverse complement strand
AATAATCTACTATATCCATTAACTTTCCGCCTGACATTACCTGAGCGTTTTCCTCAACATAGATGTTTGAAATCTCTCCATCAATCTTTGACTTTATCTTCCCACCGGTTGAAGTTTCAATTAGTACATCATCCTTTTCAACCGTTTGTCCAACCTCAACCTTTATATTCTTAATCTGTATAATTCTATCTGCTAATACTGACAGCCTGTTCTTTGCTTCGACGCTACCTGAAAAGCTGTAATAGGTTGTAATATCGCCTTTTTCTGGAGTTATTTCAATATAATTTGAGTTACCAGTTTTAAATAATTTTGGTATTAGGACAATCCCAACCAGAATTACTATTATTACACCTGAAACTATCTTTTTCTTCGATTTTTTCTTTGTTTTAACACTCATTATTTTACCTCCTAAATTGTTATAAGCTGATTATAAAACTTCTATATGAACTCAATATGAACTTTTATTTTAAGCTAATCTTAACTTATTGGTATTATATCTCAAGTAAAATTTGTGTGGTGCTTAGTTACTTAATAAAAAATAAAAACCATAGTTCTTCTTTATTAAGCTGCCTTAAAAGAACACTATGGTTTTAATACATTAACCTCATATTTTATTAGCTTTTCTTTTTATCTTTCCTAAAATAACTATTTTGATGAGCTTTCTTCTCATGTATTTTCTTATTAACATCCTTATCTTTCATTACACCTGATGTGCTAACAACTATACTTGGATTACCCATATGATAAGGCTGCTCTTTAATCACAGGTACCGACTTTGATATGGTTTTTTCAATAGTCTTAAGATATGCTCTTTCTTCCTCATCACAGAAAGAAATTGCAACTCCTGCTGCTCCAGCCCTTCCAGTACGTCCTATTCTATGAACATAGGTTTCTGGAACCTCTGGCAAGTCATAGTTTATTACATGGGACAATTCTTCTATATCAATACCCCTTGCGGCTATATCTGTCGCTACTAAAACTCTTATTTTCTTTTCCTTAAAATTACTTAAAGCAAGCTGTCTTGCATTCTGGGACTTATTACCATGAATAGCTTGAGCCTCAATTCCAGCTTTAATAAGCTCCTCTGTTATTCTATTTGCACCATGCTTTGTTCTTGAAAATACAAGAACAGATTCAATAGTTTTATCCTTTAGCAGATGAATAAGCAAAGCTTTCTTTTTTCTTTTTTCAACCATATAAACTGACTGCTTAATAGCATCAATAGTGGATGAAACAGGAGTCACTTCAACCCTTACAGGCTTTATGAGTATGGACTCTATTAATTTTGACATTTCCCGAGGCATGGTGGCAGAGAATAACATGGTCTGCCTGTTTTTAGGAAGCTTTGCTATAATTCTTTTTACATCACGCTCCATACCCATATCAAGCATTCTGTCTGCTTCATCAAGCACAAAAAACTTAATATTTTGTAGACTTATATATTTCTGCTGCATTAAATCCAGCAACCTACCTGGTGTTGCAATTAAAATATCAACTCCTGCTCTTAATGCATCTGTCTGGGATTTTTGTGTAACCCCACCATAAATAACAGTGTTCCTTAATCCAGTATATTTCCCATAGGATGTAAAGCTTTCCCCAATTTGGATAGCTAATTCTCTAGTTGGAGCTAATACTAGTGCTTTAATGTGACCAGGTTCTTTTTCAACTCCCTGTTTACCATAAAGAAGCTGCAATATAGGTATAGCAAAAGCTGCAGTCTTTCCTGTACCTGTCTGGGCACATCCTTCTAAATCATTTCCTTTAATTAACACAGGAATGGAACGTTCCTGTATAGGTGTAGGCCTTGTATAGCCTTCTTTTTTTAGAGCCTTCAAAATAGGTTCAATAATATTTAAATCTTCAAATAACATTTTTCTCCTTTATAAGTGACTGTCAATTTTAGCTTTATGCTATGAATCAAACTGACTAACTTGTTTATTTTATTAGGACATTATATCTAATAATTTTTTTTAAAAATAATTTTAAGCAATTAAAAACCCCTTAAATAGGTTACCTATTTAAGGGGTAAAATATTCTTTATTTATTAATAGTAATATTTTCTGCTTGAGGTCCTTTTGGGCCTTTAACTACGTCATAAGTAACCTTTTGACCTTCATCAAGTGACTTGTAACCATCTGTATTTATTTGGGAAAAGTGTGCGAAAACATCAGTTCCATCTTCTCCTGTAATAAATCCAAATCCCTTTTCTGAGTTAAACCATTTTACTGTACCATTCATTAATGTGTACCTCCGAAATTTTATTTTTCTTAAACTCATTGTAATAACCCACCAATAAAATTTCGATTTATCATACTCTATGTATTAAGTACTAATTGAAATATATTTGTGTTGCATTATTAACTATAATTTAAGACCTCATTAAGAATAACATAGTTTTTAAAATAAAGCAAGTCATACTTGTAAATGATGTATTTAAATTATTTATAAGAGAAATGACAGCTACCTTTTTACATATTCAAAAACTCGTGTAATCTTTCCCTTTCTCTAACTTCTCTTCCAAGTATTTTAGAGTAGGCTATACACTTGCCATCAAAAATTCTTGTTTCTAAAGTCCCCTTTACATTTTCATTTCCTCTTAAATGTGGTGCATCAATAATTCCACGTCTAATTATGTCTGTTAAAACATATGGGTCACTGTATGGATCTTTACTTTCAGGGTACAACCTGCTGATGGTGTACAGTAAAAAATGTGCTTCTTCAATAAGCTCCTGCTTCCTTTTACATACATCCTCATCCTGACTCATATCTGGCATTCCATTTAAACAAGAACGAATAACGCCCCTTACTATCTTGGTGCTTTCAACAACCTCCTCTGGGCTTGCTGCATGGTCTGCTTCACTAAAGGCTACAACATGAACAATATGTGGTTTTACACCCATAGCCAGATATGTAGATGCAGCAAGCTGACCCTTTGCAAGATCCATATCACCACTTAGACTTGCCAAACCTGTTCTTACCTGCCTGTAGGTTTTAAAGCTGCTATCCTCCAATGATTCAACAAGTTCAATCTTCGCCAGCATTTTGGCCAAGTCCATCCTATGGTAAATGGCTGGAGGTACATTGAACATATACTGTGCAATATAATTTTTCACTCCCATCTTTTTAGCGTTATATGCTGCCAGATATGCCATTACAACTCCTATAGTGTCATGGGCATCCCTTAGGCTCCAATGGTGGGCTTCGTTTACCTCAATGGGTATGTTGCGTTTTGCATGCCAGTTCATTAACTTCTGGCTTTCAACAATAGATTCATTCACTGACCGGGTGCCTCTTCCATCCAATACATTATACCAGCACAAGGGTACAGCACACCATGCATTATGTATTGAATTTACAAGAACTTCAGCTAATCTAAACACGTCAGCTGTCCCACTATAGCATCTTAAAAGTGGAAAATTCCCTCTCCTTGATGCATCATACAATTTAGACAGATCCTCGATACTTCTAAGTGGTACTCCTCCTGCTCCATCAAAATCATGGTTCATCCTCTCTGGTGTAAAGAAGAACTGTTGTGTATTTTGATCAGGTCCTATAGAGATAACATCAAGGGTTTTAGATTCAGATATTCTTTTGATTCCTTCAATAGTATCCTCAAAGGATGGTAGTCCAAAATGATGTCTTAAAACTGGATATGGATATTTACCTTTTATTCTATCAATAATGTTATCTGGATAGGAATCTGCTGACTCCTTCTGCTGGTCACCTCTCAGATAATTGATTACATCGTCTATATCTTCCGTTCCATCAAAAATTTTAGAAAAATAATTAAATTTATGAGCTTCCCCAGCCACAGGTTTGGTTCCTCCAAAAATCCAAAGAAGATCAGTAAGTTTTTTTTCGTGTATGTTTACTTCCAATTCCTTTAATATGGGTATAACATTCTGTGGGGTTAATCGATAACCTATGGCCACTACATCAGGCTTTATCTCCAGT
>JARDZI010000329.1 GCA_029240935.1 Clostridiales bacterium | reverse complement strand
AGATTGGAATCATTGGCTTAGGTAACATCGCACAAAAGGCATATCTTCCGGTTATTACTACCAAGGATAAGTTAGAATCGGTCCTTTGTTCACGTAATAATGACACCTTAAATAAATTATCGAAAATGTACCGTATACCCAGCTGTGTAAATACAGTTGAGGAGCTTATAGGGCTGGGCATAGATGCAGCTTTTGTGCACTCAGCAACAGAATCACATAAAGAAATCCTAGAAAAGCTGCTAAAAAATAAGATAAATGTATATGTTGATAAGCCCATCTCCTATTCATTAAGGGACGCCTATGATCTGGCTGAGCTTTCGGAGAAAATGGGTAAAACCTTAATGGTGGGATTTAACAGAAGATTTGCACCAATGTACAGTAACCTCAAAGAACTTGGAAATGCCAATATCATATTAATGCAAAAGAACAGGTTGAATAGTCCTGACAATATAAGAAGGTTTATATTTGATGATTTTATACATGTTGTGGATACTCTTAGATTCTTAATACCGGGAAGTATTGATGACATTCATACAAGTTACCTAAAGAAGGATGGAGAGCTTTATAACGTCACCCTCCAAATGACTGGAAAAGATTTCACCTCTATAGGTATTATGAATAAGGACAGCGGTATTACCGAGGAAATAGTTGAGTATATGAGTCCTGGAAACAAACGCATTGTATCGGACATGGTCAATGATGTTAGCTATTTAGATGGTACACAGAGAATATCAGAGTTTGGAGACTGGGACCCGATTTTGTACCGTCGTGGTTTTGTCCAGATTGTTGATCATTTCATTGAGTCTGTTGAAAAGGGTAAAAAACCAAAGCCCTCAATAGAGGATTCTTTAATTACACATGAAATTTGCGAAGAGATTGTGGCTGAAATATCGAGGGATTAACACTGTTTAAAGGATTATTTACATGTTATAAAAAGCAACTCGTATTCCATATTATGAACACGCGTTGCTTTTTATACTAACTTTTTACCTATATTGATAAAAATAGAATCATAGATTTTGTGAGGTGGCTGGCACCTGAGTGTTCTATGAATTACTCCACAGGTTTAGCAATTCTCTTTCTCGATCAAGAGTTATTCCTGCATTTAACTTTATAGATTTATCTCGTGTTTCATCCCAATCTAATATGCTTTGAATTGTTTGGGAGAGAGGCCTAAACTCAAGTCCTTCATTAAGTGCTTTATTAATATCAGCACTCAAAAACCCTGGAGAGTTAATTCCATCAGGAATCCACAGAGGCATATCTGACCAATATTGAACATTATTATTAAGTAGAAATTCTTCACTCACCCATTTTAGAGCTGAGTTAATTTTACTTGTTTCTCTTATTTTTTCAAGAAGACTTCCCATGGTTAAGGCTTCCTTCGGTCCCGTTGCATTAAATACTCCAACAACCCTTTTCTCACATGCCCTTATAATCCATTCTGCAATATCTCTAGTATCTATAAACTGAACAGGTGCATCTGGATTTCCAGGACACATTACTTCTCCACCCATTGCAATCCTTCTAACCCAATATGTAAAACGGTCGGATTTGTCATATGCTCCTACAAGTAGTCCTGGACGAACGTTAAGAACCCTGCCTGGCATTGCCCTTTCTGCTTCCTGCTCACATAGGTATTTAGCTGCTCCATAGTATTTGTATAAAGCTTGTCCTGTAGTGTCAGATTTCATCTCATCCATCTCTTCTTCACTTAAAGTACATACCTCTGTATTTTCATCCATGAGGGGTTTATCAAGCTTGGAATACACTGATATACTTGATATAAAGGTATAGTGTTCCACACTATTGGCTAGCATACTTCCAGACATTTTGACATCCCATGGTGCCATACCACATGTGTCAATTGCCACATCCCATTGCCTTCCCTTCAATGCTTCTAAGTTGCTTTTTCTATCGCCTAGGAGCTTCTCAACATCAGGTCCTACTACATTATTATTCCTACCACGGTTAAATACTGTTACACTATGGCCATGCCTTAATGCGGCATCAACCAGGCAGTGTCCCAAAAATCCTGTTCCACCAATAATTAATAGTTTCAAGTATTTCCCCTCCATAATATAAGTATCAATATTCATCAATACCCATTTGTATTAAAAACAATAATTTATGCATACAAAACACTTTAAATTATACAATTAAAATCACTATAAGATATTTATTCACTTCCAATGCTTTTTATGAATAACCCAAGGATGACAGGCAAGCACCTGAGAAAGTAAACATGTGACTTGTGAGGTAGCAGTCACCTTGGAAACACCCTATTTTATACAGCCCTTCAAGGAAAGATACTGGTCAAATAAGAGCCTGCTTATTCGGCGACCGAATCTATAAGCTTCATGATTATCATAATAAAGCTTGTCCTTGAAATCCTTTGTAAATATAGTCAAAACATATTCTCCATAGGGTGTATGTATGATTCCTCCGTCATTTCTGCAATTATCCATACTGCCGCTCTTAGAAGCAATATATATCAGTTCTTCATCTCCTGTATCCTCTGAATCCAAGAAGTATGAGGGCAAATCTCCGGTCAGAATAGTATTATAATGCTGGTTTTTAAATATATTAAGCATCTCAGTGGAGCATTCAGGGCTCCAAAGCTCTTTATTATGTATCATTTCAAATATTTTTCCATAGTCCCTAGGAGTGGTTGTTCCCAGATTATCATACTTTTTAAAATCTAATCTGTTGTGAAGTATGGTGTCATTTAATCCAAGTTCCCTGCAGGTTTTGTTAACATTATCCACACCTAAGAAGTCAATCAGAATATTAGTAGCAATATTATCGCTAATTATTATCATAAGCGTGGCAAAATTTTTAACTGTCATCTGTAATCCCATGTCAAGGGCTCTTAAAATTCCACTTCCTACAACATAATGCTCCTTGTTATATGTCAAAACCTCATTTGGAGAAATCTCCCTATTGTGAATTCTCCTGTAAAGCTCAGCAAGTACAAAAACCTTTATGCAGCTTGCTGATTCGAATTTTTCTGCTGAACTGATTTCAATAATGTTACCTCTGAAATCATTGGCATATACCCCAACTAACCCGCTGAAATTATATACTTCCGCTTTTATTCTTTCTTCTATTGATAGTTTATCCACAGTAGTACCCTCCTCAAAATAAAAGTTAACCTTTTAAATAATCTTACAGTAAATCCAATTTCTTCTCAAGTAAAAATAATTATTTTTCACTTTACCCAGTGACACCAGGGGAGTATCACCAATCAGACATTATTATCTTGGAATTGACGGAGAAACACCTGAAGGTACTATCCCTAAAAGCATATCATCGAAATAGATAAAAACAGCAGAAAGCTATCAAGTTGCCTGCTGTTTTTTAAGGTAAATATCATAACAATAAATTATCTTCCCATTTAAAAATGTTCCTATGCATTGTGGTACTGCTGATCCTGGTTACGGAAGGAAAAAAAGTGCAAAACCAGCAATACAAGAAATTAAATTAGCTATTATAGTGTACACAATTCTGCGTAGAAGCTTCTGTTCAGTTAAGGACTTACTATAAATAATAAGCTCTGTTGTAACAACAAACAATTCTGCCATAATATAAATAAAAAAGCCTGATGTTTGTCCATTTCTAATAGTTGATGAAATAATTATAATGTTTAGAATAATTTGTGTTGCTACATTGGTAAAAACTAGGGTTTTCCAGGATTTTTTTAAAGTAAACTTAAAAAGCAGTGCAATACCTATTTCAATTATTAATGTGGCTATCATTCGCAATAAAAATCCCCATATATAGTTCATTGGAAAGACTTCTTTAACAGTCCCATTAGGACCAGCTTTTTCACTTATAGCTGATGCTCCAATTGTGTATTCCATAACTGACTGAAAATGGTTTCGCTTTACCATGTCAGAAATTATAAGTGTTCCATCACTTTTGAGTATCGCAATTTTAAATTCATTTGGAACACCAACA
>JARDZI010000328.1 GCA_029240935.1 Clostridiales bacterium | reverse complement strand
CTTCAGAGGAAATAGAGAGTAGTTTAATACCACCAACGAAATTAAAAAATAATTTCGTAGTTAAACCCTTTGAAGCAATGGTAAAAATGTATGGTATACCTTCATACGGAGAGTTAGATCCAACTTCATTTTTAGGTATAAGTTATATGCTGATTTTTGGTGCTATGTTTGGTGATTTAGGACAAGGAATGGTATTTTTTTTAGCAGGGTTATACCTAAAGTATTTTAAGAGAAGAGAGAATCTTGGAGGGGTTTTAGCTAGATTAGGAATAAGTTCATCAATTTTTGGCTTGGCTTACGGAAGCGTATTTGGATTTGAAGAATTTATTCAACCATTATTCATAAGACCTATGGAGGACATTACTCAAATTCTTGTATATGCGGTTATATTTGGATGCATTTTGCTTATTATTGGCTTTGGATATAGCTTAGTAAACAATCTAAAGAAAAAAGATGTTGAAAACGGATTTTTTGGTAGAGACGGAGTAATAGGACTATTCTTCTATTTATCAGTTATAATATTTGCGGTTACGAAATATAAACAAATACACGTGATGCCAACAATAATATGGATATTTATATTCATTATACTCCTTTTACTAATGCTTCTTAAAGAACCATTAGCCAACTTGGTTATGCATCGTAGACCCTTATATAGCGAGAGTAAGGGTGATTACTTTATAGAGGAAGGCTTCGGAGTAATTGAGACGTTGCTAAGTATGTTTTCCAATACTTTATCATTTATTAGAGTTGGTGCCTTTGCCCTTAATCATGTAGGACTCTTTCTAGCCTTTACAGCGCTTGCAAATATGATGAAAAATAGTTTTGAAAGTGTATTGATGTATATACTTGGAAATATTGTTATAATAGGTTTGGAGGGACTGATAGTATTTATACAAGGCTTAAGGTTAGAGTACTATGAACTCTTTAGCAAATATTATGAGGGTGCAGGTATACCTTTTGAACCTATTAAACTTTCAGAAGATTTTACTAATTCAAAAAAGAATTTTTTAAAAATATTTGAGTATTTAAAAATTAAGGAGGAATAAATATGATTTACTTATTAATAATTACTTTTGCATTAGTTATTTTAACTATTAGTTATGGACTTATTGAATTAAGTAGAACAGACATTAATGGAAAAAAGAGAATCAAGAAAGCTATTAAAATAAATTTATCTGCATTCCTGCCAGTGATCTGTGGTGTTTTAATATTAATTATACCAGATATTGCAAAAGCAGCAGAGGAAAGTACTATTTCTAATAGCGCAGGTCTTGGATATATAGCAGCTGCATTAAGTACAGGCTTAGCTACTATTGGAGCAGGATATGCTGTTGGTTGTGTTGGGTCTTCTGCTTTAGGAGCGGTGTCAGAGGATCCTAAAATATTAGGTAAAACATTGATATATGTTGGACTTGGTGAGGGCATAGCTATATATGGACTTATAATATCCATAATGATATTAGCTAGACTTTAGGAGGAAATGCAATGAAGGGGTTTCTCATAAGTGACAATATGGATACTTTAGTAGGCTTAAGAATAGCTGGAATTAATGGGGTTGTATTGCATGAAAGAGATGAAATATTATATATGATGAATCGTATAGTTGAGGATAAAGAAATAGGAATTATTATATTAACTGAAAAAGTTGCAGCTATTGTTGAAGATAAAATTAAAGAAATGAAATTATCCAAAACAATTCCATTAATAGTAGAAATACCAGACAGACATGGAAGTAATAAAGGAAAAGATTATATACTAAGGTATGTTAGAGAATCAATAGGCTTGAAGATATGAGGTGATAAAGATGACAACAATTGAGGATAAGTTAAAGCTATTTACAAGTATAATATATGAAAAGATTGATGAAGAAAATCATAAATTATTAAAGGATTTTGAAATTGAAAAATATCACAGGACAGATGAGATAAAAAGAACGATGACTCAAGAGAGACAAGAGATGTTATTAGAAATTGACAAGAGAGCTAAAATGAAAGCAAGTGAAATAGTTACTGCAGCTAAAATAAGTGCTCAACAAGAACTTTTATCTCTTAAAGAAAGATTAATCGAGGAGGTAAAGAAAGAAATAGAAACTAAATTTAAAGAGTTTATAAACACATATGAGTATAAAGCAATTCTATTTAATTCTATTAAAGCAAGCTTAAAGAAACTAGGACAAGGAAAATATATAATTTTTTTAACAGAACAAGATTACCAAAAATATTGTTTAGAAATTGAAAGAGATGTTCTTTCACAAATTGATTGTGATGCAATTATAAAGAAAGCTTCGTATCAATTTGTTGGTGGGATTATTGTTGAAGATGTACAAGGAAGATATAGACTAGATAATAGCATACTGACAAAAATTAATGATAATAGGGCTATTATTGGCTTAGAAGTCATGAAAAATCTTAATTAGGAGGTGAAAAAAGTTCGAAGTTTAGATCGAGCTCATACTATGGAACAAAGAAGTGGACGAATTATAGGAATTAATGGACCTGTAGTAAAAGCAGAAGGTATGATGGGATTTAAAATGAGGGAAATGGTTATGGTCGGCATAAAAAAGCTTATCGGGGAAATAATTATACTTCAAGGAGATGAAGCTGTAATCCAAGTATATGAAGAAACGTCAGGATTAAAAGTTGACGAAAAGGTTATTTCTACAGGTAAACCACTTTCCCTGAAACTTGGCCCAGGAATATTAGGAACAATATTTGATGGTATAGAAAGACCTCTTATTAAGATAAATAATATGGCAGATGGGTTTATACCAGAAGGTATTGGATTAATATCCTTAGATGAAGAAAAGTTATGGGAAGTTGATATTTTAGTTAAAGAAGGAGACCTACTTAAAGAGGGAGATATATACGCAACCGTTCAAGAAACACCGTTAATTAAGCATAAAATTATGGTTCCACCAGGGGTTAATGGAAAAGTAACACACTGCAAGCCTAATGGAAATTATTGTATAGAAGATGATATAGCGATAGTTGGAAATGAGTACGAAGAATATAAGTTAAAGCTATATCAGGAGTGGTCTGTAAGGGTTCCTAGGCCAGTTAGTAGAAGGAAAACTATAGCTTTACCGCTTATAACAGGACAGAGAATATTAGACAGTTTTTTTCCTATTGCTAAGGGTGGTACTGTAGCTATTCCAGGAGGCTTTGGAACTGGAAAGACTATGACGCAACATCAGCTTGCCAAATGGTCTGATGCAGATATTATTATATATATAGGCTGTGGCGAGCGAGGGAATGAAATGACTGAGGTACTTGAAGATTTTCCAAAGCTTGTAGATCCTAAAACAGAGATGCCATTGATGAATAGAACGGTACTTATTGCTAATACTTCAAATATGCCTGTGGCCGCAAGAGAAGCAAGTATTTATACAGGAATAACTCTAGCTGAATATTTCAGAGATATGGGATATCATGTTGCAATAATGGCAGATTCAACATCAAGATGGGCAGAAGCATTACGAGAAATTTCAGGGAGACTTGAGGAAATGCCAGCTGAAGAAGGGTATCCAGCATATCTTCCATCACGCTTGGCGGAGTTTTATGAAAGAGCTGGGTATGTTGAAAATTTAAATGGCAGTGATGGCTCTATAACAGTAATCGGTGCAGTATCTCCAGCAGGTGGAGATTTTTCAGAACCTGTAACTCAAAATACAAAACGATTTGTAAGTGCATTTTTAAGTCTCGACAAAAAATTAGCTTATTCTAGACATTATCCAGCTATTAATTGGCTTTCAAGTTACAGTGGATATATATCATTACTTCAAGAATGGTATGAAAATAATGTAGCTCCTGATATGATAAATTTGAGGAACAAGATGTTAAGAATTCTTTCAGAGGAAAGTAAGCTACAGGAGATTGTTAAATTAGTGGGTGAGGATGTTCTTCCTGATGATCAAAGGCTTATACTTGAGGTAGCTAAATTAATTAAAGTTGGATTTCTTCAGCAAAATGC
>JARDZI010000327.1 GCA_029240935.1 Clostridiales bacterium | reverse complement strand
GAAAAAGAGGCTTTGAAAAATTATTAGACTCTAAGGATGTTATAATGCAAAAACTTCAAGAGAAAAATGGGTTTTTACCTTTAACTGATAAATCATCACCACAGTTAATTGAAGAAACTCTCGAAATGAGTAAGGGCTCATTTAAAAAGGGTATTGGCATGCTTTATAAACAGAGAAAGATTGAAATCACAGATGAAGGTATAAAACTAACAGATAAGTAAAACAGTTTGGCATACATATATATTAACAATATGTAAATATACAAGACAAAGGAAGACAAAACGCTGTCTTCCTTTTTAGTAATATAAGAAAATATGAATTTCTTTGTTTCAAGTTTATGCTTATAAAAAAGAGTTTTTTATAGTTTTATAAAAAGTATTGGATAATCAGCAACTATTTCGAATCCACATGATAAAGCTGTATTTATAGAAGCCTTATTGTTTTTCCAACACTCCCAGTATACAGTCAAACCACGATAATTATTTAATGCCCAATATTTGTAATAAACATTTTTATTCTATATAATTATATATAAAGATGCTGTAAGTAAAGCAATGGGGGAATAACATGAAAAGAAGATATATGAAATCAATAACAATTCTAGGTTTAATTCTTTTATTAGCTTTTATTTTTCTAAATGATGATATAGGAGGAGTATTCAAGGCAAAGTTTTTAAATGTAATTAGTATAGTTTCTCCAAAGGACTTGGATAGTGTTAATAGCTATGAAATGGATTTGAAACTAGATGATACTAATAGAATTCTGTCAGGGAGTGAGAGTGTCACTTATTATAATAGGAGCGGCAAAGCAATGGAGGATATATATTTTCATGTTTATCCTAATGCTTTTAATAAGAATGAGACAGTTCCGGTGATGTTTAATGATGCTTCATATGCCTACCCTAATGGGTTCAACCCTTGCTATATAGAAATATTGAATATAAAGGTTGAGGGAAAGGAAATTAATTACTCCATAAGAGGAAGTGACAGTACAACACTTAAACTGGAACTGAATAAGTCTATTAAAAAAGATGAACATGTCCAAATATTAATTGATTTTGAACTTAAGATTCCAGAGGCAAGGGACAGAATTGGATACTTTGATGGGTCATACCTATTTGGAAACTGGTACCCAATAGCAGCAGTATATGATAATACAGGTTGGAATCTTGATCCCTTCTATGATATTGGGGACCCCTTTTACAGTGATTCTGCTGATTATCAGGTTAGAATAACCCTGCCTGATAAATATATTGTTGCAGCTACTGGGAATATAATAAGTGATAAGGTAAATAAAGGAAATAGAATTGTTAGTATAGATGTTAAATCAGTACGGGATTTTACATGGACAGCTAGTAGTAATTATAAAATATTTAATAGTGAAGTTGATGGTATAAATATAAGTTGTTATTTTATGAACTCTAATAGTGAAAGAATAACAAAAGCAATATCAACTGTAGAAAATACAATAAAAATTTTCAATGAACAATTTGGAAAATATCCATATTCCAGCTATTCCATAGTTGAAACTCATTTTCCTACGGGAATGGAGTACCCTGGGCTCAGCTTTATACCTAACAGTTATTTTAATGGAAGCAAGTCGATATTAGGGCTTGAAGGAGTAATAGTTCATGAAACTGCCCATCAGTGGTGGTATGGTATAGTTGGAAATAACCAGATTGATGAGGCATGGCTTGATGAGGGTTTAGCAACCTATTCTAAAGTAATATATTTTGAAAAAACCTATGGACACTCCTTTGGAAAGGATTATTATGAAAAGAATATTCATTCAATATATGAAAACAAACGAAAGAGTATCAAGGGGAAGGAAATTCTCCTAAAGCCATTAAATGAGTTTGATGGATGGAGAGAGTACGATACTTTGGCTTATAAAAAGGGTGCTGTTCTTTTCCAGGAGGTTAGAAATGAAGTAGGGGATGAGAAATTTTTTGATATATTAAAAAAATATTATAATAATAATAAATTTAAAAATGTAAATACACAGGATTTTATTAATACTGTTGAAGCAGCTACAAATAGAAAATGGGAAGCTTTTTTTGAGAAATGGCTTTTAGGCAAATAAAGGATTTTTAGAAAAACATAGCTAAGTGTTAAATTGTACATCACTTAGCTATGCTTTTATTATTTACTTCTTTTATTAGTAGTCCTTGGCCTTTTCGATTTTTTTGAAGGACTTCTTCTAGCACTCTGTTCCTTTTCAAAGGCACCTCGTTTAAAGGAAGACATTTTTGTTTTGCTTGCATCCTTAAAAGCAGCAGAAGGTCTGCTTTTCTGAAACTTCTTCCTAGGAGAATCCTCTGTAATTAATTCTTCAATCTTTCTATTTATTCCAAGCTCGATTGCTCTTAGGGATTCACGATCCTTGGAGGTTACAAAGGTATATGCTACACCTGTTTGACCTGCACGTCCGGTACGTCCAATTCTATGTATATAACTATCAACATCCTGGGGTATATCATAATTAAATATATGACTGACTCCTTCTATATCCAAGCCTCTTGCAGCGATATCGGTTGCAACAAGTATCTGAAGCTTTGCATCTCTAAAACGTCTCATAACCTGATTTCTTTTTGATTGGGATAGGTCCCCATGAAGCTCATCTGATGCAAAACCATGACTGATCAATGCTTCATTTACCTCGGAGGCTCTTGCTTTTGTTTTACAAAAAACAATAGCTAGAAAGGGGTTCACTTGACTAATTATGCTAGAAAGAGTTTCGATTTTTCCTTCCTCTGAAGTCTCTACAACTAGTTCCTTAATCTCATCAAGAGTTACATGTCTTGACTGAATCTTAATTTGGGAAGGCTTTTTCATATAATGGGCTGCTAGGGTTTTAAGCCCTCTTGGAATTGTGGCAGAGAAAAGCATGGTTTGACGTCTTCCTGGAGTCATCTTAATTACATACTCAACTTCCCTCATAAAACCCATATTGAGCATTACATCAGCTTCATCCAATACTAACATTGAAACATGGCTGAATTCTAGGGTTTTTCTTAATAGATGATCTGCAATTCTTCCGGGAGTTCCAATTACTAAATGTGGGCTTCCCTTTAATCTCTTTATTTGGCGCTCTACATCCTGACCACCATACAATGAAAGGATATTTACATTTGCTGTAGGAGCATATTTTTCTATTTCCTTTGTTATTTGTATAGCAAGTTCTCTGGTTGGGGTAATTATTAATCCCTGAATATAGGTCGAAGCAACATTAATCTTTTGGAGCATAGGTAGCACAAAAGCTAGTGTTTTCCCTGTTCCTGTTTGGGATTGGGCAATTAAGTCCTCGCCTTTTAATAGCTTTGGTATGGCTTCAACTTGAATTTCAGTAGGGTCAGATATACCATTATTTTTTAATATATCATTGAAATCAACTCTTATGCCAAGAGTTAAAAAATCATTCGCCATTTAATCAACCTCCTTAAGTATATTGTTTATCAAAATGCATTACATCATTCCAACAGGATGTATACAACATTAATATGTAAAATAAGTAAAGGCTTTTTTACATAATTATAGTATATCATAATAATAGAATTGGTCTATTGAATTGTTAATTTTAATTAAAACTTATAGTATTTATTAGGTGAAACTAATAATTTAAATAGGAGGCAGCCTGAAGCTTCCTTAAGGCTTCTTTGTTGGAGTATTAAGTAATTATGAGTTTAAATGTAGATAGCAATTTGAATAAATCAAATGGTAAAAAATTACAAATAGTATAATGAAGATATAATCAAAAGTTGATATATAAATAAGTAAATAATGTAAAAGATTGATAAATATGTGATATAATAATAAATATTAATCAGACTAAACATTGCTACTCTAATATGTAGAGGGGTGATATTTTGAAGAACAAGGATAGGGTATATGACTATTTAAAAAAACTCACAGAAGGAATAAGATTAGAAGAAAAATTAGGTTTTACAGCTGAAGAAATGACTGAATTCTTATCTTTAAAAAGAAA
>JARDZI010000326.1 GCA_029240935.1 Clostridiales bacterium | reverse complement strand
CTCCATCATCAATTGCTATATTGGGGTCAATAGAATGCATGAATGAAACAAATCTATTTTTATGTTCAGAAAGACACTTCTCCTGAAAAATCTTATATTTTCTATATACAGGATTTCTCATATCCTCACTGACCGGAAGCTCCAGACCAAACATTTCGTTAAATTTCTTTCTGCAGCTATTACAATGACAAACCCCATATTCGTTATAGCTATAATCCCGTGTTTGGAAACCACCCATATTGCAGTACAAGCCATCAAAAGGAATTTTCTCAAATAATTCCTTGATAATTTCAAAAGCATATTTCTGTTGGTAATCACCGTTTATGCATACGTGAACATCACCATTATAATCAACAATTTTCCCTTCTTTTGTTCTATATGCCCATTGTGGATATTGTTCATATATTTTCCTTCTAACTTTTGAGAAATCTGTTCTTGCAATAACTCTAATTCCATTTTGGTGACAAAGGTCTACTATAGATTTTAGACTATCACCCTTTAGAAATTTGCTTTGATAGTGAAATGGAATATCTGTTTCGTAACTTGCTATAATTCCTGCAGCGTTGATCATAACTACATTTGCGTTAAATTCAATTAATCTTTGGACATATAAATCCGCAGATATATCCAACATGTCAATTTCGCGTAAATTAGTCTGTATCATCCGCCATGGATAGTTTTCCCACCAATTTTCCATATAGTTACCCCCCTATCATATAGTAAAATCCCCTTAAAGCTATTTTACAGACTTACCTATCTGTATTTACTTTAAGGGGATAATCTTAATTATTATCTAAAGCTAAACTCATACCCCAATCTAAATCGGAATCAAATCTTTCAAGATCTGCTCTTCCCATCTCATCAGTGGTAATCTTTTCTGGAGAACGATCAATCCATTCGCCATTTCTAGGATTAAACCATCTCACACTATAAGTTCTTTTGTTAAGTAATCTTCTTACTTCTAGATTTTTAGGGCAATCCTTCTCAAAGTACATTAGGAATAGATCTCTCTCCTTTGTATGAGCACAGAATCCCCAGCCTGTAAAGCTTTTTGATTCTCCAGCCTTATTTGGTACTACAACTTCTGGATTAGGTATTAATTCTTGATACCTTTTGCCATATGTCATTGCAAAGGTTTTGAGATTCTTTAACTGTGCTGCAGAACTCCAGCTAAAGGAATCCCACATCATATATTTACTACCTTTTTCAGTATCTGCTCCCCAAATTCCTTCAGCTCCGTACATATGTCCACCAAATGCTCCTGACAAGAAGCCTCCATACATTCCAGAACGGCAGTATAAATCATCAATTTCCGTTCCTCCAACTGCACCAAATTCATAAAGTTCCCCTAAGTTGTGGTATCCCGCATAATATGGTTCACCATTAAATGCTGGACGAGGTGGATTTGAATTATAAATCTCAGTTAAATACCAATAGTGTTCGTGCTCACGCTTGTTTCCAATCATGTGGAGAGTAAGCCATTTTTGAGGTTCTTTTTCCTCAAAGTTTACTAGAGTCGAAGGATTACAATTTGCAGATATTAGATTCCCAAATGGAGGGAATCCATACTTATCTATTACTGCATTAGCACACTCATTATAATCCTCTACTGGAACAGATGCTACCCACCAGTCATAATGAATAGGACTTAACATGCAGTTGTTAGCTTGATATCTGCTGAATATATACTGAATATATCTTACATAAGAATTTGGCCAGTCATAAAATTTTTTCCAGCACATTGATAAATCTCTACGTGCCACTTCAAGGAATGGAACAAATCCATGTTCATTTAGATAATCTATTCTCTTATCTAGATATTTAAAATACTCGGGATTAATGCGTTCTACATCTGGATATATATCTTCAAATCCAGGAACCTTTCCTGGAAATTCAAAGGCCGAGCCACCTTCGTTATGCATATCTCTTCCGCTTCTTGTTTCTGGATGGATCCAGCTTTGTCTTACAAAGGTTTCCCCATCCTCTAAAGTTACCCAGGCCGGCTTTCCATCGTTCTTCCATTGTGGCAGAGCAGCTAACATTACAACAGAGTTGAAGCCCTGAGCCTTTCTATACCTTACATGATCCTTGAATCCTGCTTCCGGACCAATTGGACGTTCGATGTTGTCATCATACCATCTATGTCTGTAAGTAGCTCCAGCTAACCAAGTGTCGCCAGCTATAAAGAAAGGTGTTCCATCATCGTGCTCTAAAGCATGACCATTCTCCGTAGCTCTTACAAAACCTCTTCTGCAGCAGTTTTCCTGCTTCTCACTTTCAGACCATTCAGCAGCTCTCATAGAGCCACTTTTTCCATTTAGACCTTCATCATCTTGATTTGATCCACTAACCCATGTCCATTCCCCTGGCCTTACCGCAGTGATACGTACAAGGAAAGTATTATCACCATCCCAAAATCCATATACTCTCTTTTCAAATTCTGGTCCCTTTAAATCAACCCAAACATCTACTTCCATATAAGGGTTTGAATAGGTATTAGAGGAATTTAAAGTTATCTCCACCTTTTCCCAAACGTTTACTTCTCTTGTAATGTGCTCCATCTTAATTTCCCCCTAAGCTATGTTGAAATTATCTTTTCAAATATATTCGTCATGTTATAAAACATATCCATTTCATCGGCATTATGTGGTGTTATAACCTCTAATCCAACCACACTTATCTTGTCTTTTCTTTTAAAACATTTTAATTCTTTTGTTTCAGCTATAAATTTAAGTAAATCTTTATCATATACTTCTCAATTTTCAACATTGAATGGAGGGTGCCTGTCTCCAAAATAAGGATTTGAGCTGTCATTAATAACACAATTAGCCAAATGAATATGTGTAACATATTGGCTTAGCTGAGTTAGGGCATTTACAGGTTCTTCTTTAAGCTGAATGGAATGACTCAAATCAAAAGTAATTTCAAAATTTTTACAATCTTCTTGTACAGCTTTTACTAGCTCTAAGGCTAATGAATATGGTCCAACCAAAAAATAGGGCTCCCCTGTATTATTGAAATACTCAAGTGTAATATCTAAGACATAACTTTGTGTTTTTTTTACAGAGTACTTGCAAAGTTCTTTTATTGACTCAACTAGGTGTAGAAATGCCTTTTGTGAATCTTCTTCACTGCAAGGTACTTTCCCACTAAGTATAAGCATCTTTTTACTTCCATAAAAATATGCTTTATCTATAAGCTGCTTTACAAAACTCACTGAATATAATCTTTTATCCTCATCCAAGGCCCCTAAATCAATATTGTCCCTCTTCATTGGATTTCCTGCCAGGAAAACTGAGTATAGCTTGCTTTCAATCAGGCACTTCCTTACCTCATTTTCCTGCTCATTACTTCCATTAAAGTAAAACTCCACACCTTCATAAAAGTTCTGTTTAAGTATTATATTGAGTTTCTCTTTAAAAGAAGCATCGTTATAAATTGTATCTTTAAAAAAAGCAGGCATTACAATGCTTTTTACTATTCTATCTTCCACTTATTTTTCTCCTTGCAAGAAAATCCTATTTGCTTGTTAATAACCCAATATTAATTTCATTTTTTTTACGTTCCAAATTAGCACCAACTATTTCCACAAGACATATTTCTGAAAGATATAATACAGTAGTTCCCTCTTCTAAATGTCCTGTATAGGTTTTATCAAGATCGGAAACTACCATGTGGAAATGCGGTTCACCATCTACAACAATACCTTGCAGTGAAGCTAATTCTATTGGTTTCTCTATTGTTACAAATTCATCTACTGGTGATTCTTCCATTCCAGTAACTCTATGGAATACAGCCTTTTGTAACGATCCAATTGCGCTTAATATAACTGCATCTTTTATTCCGTTTACAGCTAACTGCTCTCTAATACTTTCTAAAAGCTTGTCTCCTCTGTGCAGATTCAAAATTAAGACTCTTCCTAGTCCATTAGCGTTAAAAGATTTCATAAAAGCAACCCCCTTTACTTTACCAAAATATACATTT
>JARDZI010000040.1 GCA_029240935.1 Clostridiales bacterium | reverse complement strand
ATTCTGAACGCAGTGAAGAATCTTTCCCTAGGATGCGTACAAAGATCCTTCACTACGTTCAGGATGACACTGACCCTGTCAGTGACTTTCACCCTAGGACGTATTCTTCCTATTTTATGATATATCTACTTTCCATTTAAACTGTTCTAATAAAAAAACTTCTAAAACCCTCTGCAATTTCCTTCTCATTCCTACTCTTTTCATTCATATCCATAAAGTACTTTCCAGTTTCTATATCCAAAGAAATTGAATCCATCGGGAATCCAGATTTTCTCATATTATGAGGCTTTGATGTCATTAAAAAATGATCTGCAATATCATCCCCATCATATTCAACAACATTATTTTTGTTTGTAACCAAACATATAGCATTTTTAAACTTTGCTTTTGTGTCATGACCAATATTTAAAACAATTTCACTATAATACTCAATAAATTCCTCATCATTTAAATATCGATTATTAATTCTTCGAACATGTACCCCAGGCTGCTTTTCCTCATCAAGTCCTTCAATATATAATCCAGAATCACAGGAAAAGGTAGGTATCCCACTAATTTCATAGTATGCCATTGCCTTAGCTCTTGCATTTTCCAAGGGATTTGTCCCACTCTCATCAACATCAATATTAATTCCAACATCATCTAATCCAATTATCTCAATATTCAAGCCTTCCAGCATTTCTCTCATATGCTGTAGCTTGCTTGGATTTGATGTTCCATAGAGTAATCGCATAAAATGTACCTCCAGTTATGAATATGTGTTGTAGTATATAATTATTTTTTTAATAGTTTAGCATAAATGGCTATACTATTCCAGATATATATGAGTTTCATATATGAAGTAGTTAACATAGAGTACATGTTACATAGCATTTGAAATTATTAAAAAATAGGAATTTAACTCAGATTAGCTCACTGCAAAAGTAGCGATGCAGTTGAGGTTGTTTGTGGTATAATATGTAACAGATGATTAAAATTGTATGAAAAATATGTGTCAGCTACATCCATTCTGTAATTCAGATAGATGACATATATTTGGATATATTGTTTTAGTTAATGGATATCCCTATACATGTAAGATAGAGGAAAAAATAAATAAGCCAAGTTGTATTATTTGATCAGTTACTTACCAACTAGAATAAATATTACAAAGGGAGGAAATGTAATGGGGGAAAATATGTGGAATAGTGCACTGGAGTATTTGAAAAAATCACGAAAAGCATGGTGGAATAACGACTATATAGAGTTTTTAATTGAGAAGGTATGGAAAATCAAAGAGCCAGTATCTATTGTTGATTTTGGATGTGGAATTGGCTTTTTAGGTGAATTATTAATGCCCCTTCTACCTGCTGGTAGCATATATACAGGTATCGATATAGGGGACAAACTATTAGAAGAAGCGGAAAGAAGATTTCAGCAAACAGGATTTTCGACTCGTTTTATACATGCTGACTTAAATGAATATATATCAAAAGAAAAATACGATATTGCTATCTGTCAAACAGTATTACAACATATTCCTAATCCAATAAAAATATTAGAAAAAATGAAAGACTCTGTGAAACAGAATGGGATGGTAGTTTGTATTGAATTAAGCAGGGATGTTGATAGTGCATCAAGATATATTGATGGTTTAGACTATAGTAGGTTAAACTTATTGGGAATTGAACAAAAATTACGGAGAAACGCTCTAAACACAACGGGTAAAGACTTTGAAATAGGGTTAAAGCTGCCTGTATATATGGAGAAATTAGGGCTTAAAAATATAGATGTAAGGGTAAATGACTATGCACAGTTTGTAAGTCCATCAAAACAGGAGTATAAAAGTGAAATTGAGGCTTTCATGTCTGGAAATTATAGTAACAGAATGACAAAAGAAGGTAAAGAAGGACTTATGGAATATTTTATAAGTAGAGGACTCACAAAAGAAGAAGCTGAGCATGAATTTGAAGGTCAACTTGAAATTTCTGATTATTTATATGAACATCAAGAAAAGGCTTATATTGTTAATAGTAAATGTATGTTTATTTCTTATGGATACAACTCCGAGTATTAATGTTAATTAATGAATAAAACCTAAAGGAGAATAAATATGATTAGAGACTATAAGGAATCTGATATTGATGAAATTGTGAGGTTATATACATTAGAATATAAGGCAATGCCAGCAGAAATTGAAGCTATGAAGTGTGCATCTAAAATTTTGGTATATGATGATAATGGGATTCAAGGTTTTATTCGTTTAGCAATAGGTGGGAGCTATTGTTACGCTGAAATGGGAGCTGCAGCTAATGAACTAATAGAACCTGTGGGTTTAAAGCTTTGGGAAGAGGCTAAAAAACTTTTTATTGAGAAATCTATAAATTTTGTTGAAGTTTTTCATGTAAAAGATAATCTGAACTGGCAACAGTTATTTTATGAAATTGGATTTGAATATTGGTATTCTGTATATCGCTTCTCATATGAGGGAGCTAAATTAAATGAATCTAATATTTGTGCAGTAAAATATGAAGATAAGTATTATGAGGATAAAATAAGGTTAGAAAGTGAAGCCTTTTCAGTATTAAGAAAAGAAAATGATATTAAGCCATATAATTGGTATTTAAGTGCAAGTAAAGAGGAGATTGAAAATAATAGAGAGGAAACACTTAAAGAAAAAGAATACATTTATCTATTTTTCGAAAACAATGAGATTGTGGGAGCTTCAATGGTTAAAAATGCTGAGATAGATTTATTATTTGTTAATATCAAATACCAAGGAAAAGGTTACGGAAAGAAGATATTAGAATTCACAATAAATAGAGGTTTAGAGCAAAATGCAGCAGTTGTAAATTTAAATGCATTAGCAAGTAATGAAAAAGCACTTAAGTTATATAAAAACCTAGGATTTAAAGTTGTACAAGCACAAGATGCTAGAAGGTTAATTATTAAATGATAGAATTAGATGTAGACAGCTATAAAAATTTGAGGTAAAGTTATGAAAATTTATATTGCTCTATTACGTGGTATTAACGTAGGTGGAAAGAATATAATTAAAATGGTTGATTTGAAACATGTCTTTCAAGAAATAGGACTCTTAGATGTACAAACATATATTCAAAGTGGTAATGTTTTGTTCAAATCAAATCAACAAGAAGAATGGCTGATAAATAAAATTGAACATAATATTAATAAAACCTTTAGATTTTCTGTTAAGGTTGTTTTAAGGACGGCATCAGAATTAGAAGGTATAGTTCAAAATTGCCCATTCTCTAAGGAAGCAATAGCAGAAGCGGAATTATCATCGGAAGGTGAGAGTTTGTACATATCCCTGATGACAAGGAGTCTTTCTCAAGAAAAAATTGAACTACTGAACTATTACAATAGCGAAAATGAAGAGTGTAAGATCCAAGGTAGAGAGGTCTATCTTTTATTCCATAATAGTATACGAAATTCAAAGCATAGAAAGGTTATTGAGAAAATGGATGTATCTGCCACTGTGCGTAATTGGAAAACGTTAAGCAAGCTTAATCTGTTAGCGAAGGATATGCAAGACTAAAGATCAATAATGTTTATTTAAACATGTGCAACTAAAAAAACATTAGCAACAATATAAATCAACTATACATGCTTGTATAGTTAGATTAGGAATACATATTTTATTGTAATGAAATAGTTCACTAAAAGGAGAGACATGCATGAAGAAATTGATATTTATTCATGGTCCCAATGGTGTAGGCAAGTCAACATTATGTAAAATGTTAAATTCAATAATTCCCAACTCTGCTTGGCTTGAGAGTGAGTGGTGCAGGATGACAAATCCATTTGCTTTTAATGAAGAAATCATAAAAATGGTTGAAAAGAATATTTCATTTATTTTAAGGAGTTATTTGGAATGCGAAACATTAGAATATGTAATATTTAATTATGGATTTCATGGTCCTAGAAAACAGATTTTTGATAGTATATTAAAAAACCTTTGTGATATAGATTATCTACTAGTACCAATAACGGTAACCTGTAGTTATGAAGAAAACAGAGCTAGAATGATAAGGGATGACAGGGATAAAGAACGTATAAGCAGAGCTTTAGCTTCAAGAAGTATTTATGATAGCTTGAATAATCCAATCATTGATACTACATATATGAGCGTTGAAGAAACAGCTTGTAAGGTATTAGAAGTAATTAAGGATTCAGTGAAAACATTTTCTCTTAATCTTTAACATAATGATAATATTATAAAGACATAAATTATAGGAGAGAAATAATGCAATCAAATGTTAAGGAAATATTGAATAAAATAATAATTGAACACCGTAAATTAATGAATGACAACTTGGTTGGAATATACCTTCATGGTTCACTGGCTATGGGGTGCTTTAATGAAAATTTAAGTGATATAGATTACATTATGGTTGTAAAAGACAAAATTTCATTTGAAATCAAAAGAAGGATTATTGACTTCTTGATAGGTTTATCCCAATATGTACCAAAAAAAGGCATTGAAATGAGCATTGTACTAGATAAGGATATAAAAAACTTTGTTTACCCAACTCCCTTTGAACTTCATTATAGCAAGGATATTAATGAAAGATATGTAAATGATCTAAATTATATATGTGGTGATTCAACTGATAAGGACTTAGCTGCACATATAACTGTTATAAATCATAGAGGAGTTTGTTTATATGGAAAACCAATAAATGAGGTGTTTGGAGAAGTTCCAGAAAAATATTATATAGACTCGATTCTATATGATATTGAAAATGCTCAGGGGGAGATATTAAATAATTCTGTTTACTATGTACTTAATTTGTCTAGAGTTTTATACTATTTAAGAGAAGGGATTATTTCCTCAAAATATGAAGGTGGGAAATGGGCAAAAGAAATATTGCCCGGGAAATATTTTGATATAATAGAGCAGGCAATAAATATATATGTAGGTAAAATGGGGAATATAGAATGGAATGAAAGTGAACTTAAGAATTTTGTAGAATATATGCTTAATGAAATAAATAACTGTTTATAGCATGAATATTGAACAATTAATATTCACATTAAAAAATATAAGATATAAAATAAGAGAAAATATTTTTCGTGAGGATAATTTATGAACTTATATGAAGAAAAGGCACTAAATGAATTAAAAATATGGCAAAGAAATATGGAAAAAAGACCTACACTGACAAGCAAGCTATCTAAAGGAATGCAAAATAAGATGAACAGCTTGATTCCTGAAAAAGCACATGTAATAATTACTGAAGCTATTAAGGGTACTGTAAAAACAGTACTGTTTGGCTCTGAATTTATTTCGGGCCACCTACTTGATTTTGCACCTCTTGAGGAGAGGGAAGGACTTGTTAGAGATAAAATCGCATTTTATAAAAAGACAGCTGCTCTGAGCGGTGCAGGTACAGGAGCAGGAGGATTTTTTCTTGGACTTGCGGACTTTCCAATTCTATTGAGCTTAAAAATGAAGTTTTTGTTTGATACATCATTATTATATGGGTATGATGCAAGGGAATTCAAGGAGAGGATGTTTATTCTCTACATTTTTCAATTGGCCTTTTGCAGTGATCAGAGAAGACTTGAGATATACAATATAATGAAAGATTGGAATAATTATGCAGGTAGTCTTCCTGAGAATGTAGATACCTTTGACTGGAGAACCTTTCAGCAGGAGTACAGGGATTATATTGATATTGCAAAGATGTTACAGCTAGTTCCAGTCATAGGCGCAGCTGTAGGTGCCTATGCAAATTATAAGCTTATGAATAAGCTTGGGGACACAGCTATGAACGCATTTAGGTTAAGACTGTTCAAATAGAAGAAGGCAAATGTAACAGATAAATAGGATTTAAGATTCCACTGAAACTTACATCTTATTTACCTGTCATTTTTTTTGTAAAGCATCCGATAAATAAATTATATAATCTACTTTATAGAAATGATGTGTTGTTATGAAGGTAAGAAAACTTTTAATTGCTATTATTACATTAAACTTAATAATAATTTTAATTATAGGTGTTGGTGGATTCAGGTATTTAATGAGGGAAGGGGAAGCTCAGATTATTGCTGTGGACATCAACTATAAAACTGAAATCATAGAATTAAAACAGGATGATTTTGTGTTTATAAATAAATATATACCTGATGTTGAGGTAGAGCTTCGATACGCTACTAATAATAATGTTACTAAAAAGGTCCTCTATGAAAATGCAAATGCATTCCTTAGAAAGGGAACTGCAGATAAGCTTAGGGAAGCAAATTATGAATTTAAAAAACTAGGTTATAGAATTAAGATTTGGGATGCCTACAGACCAACCAACGTACAAAAGATTTTATGGAGTAAGGTAAGTGATAATAGATTTATTGCAAATCCAAAGGGTGGTTCAATTCATAATAGAGGTGCAGCTGTTGATATAACACTTGTGGATAAAAATGGAAAGGAAATATCCATGCCTACTGATTTTGATGGATTCACCAAACTTGCTGATAAGGATTATAGTGATGTGGATAAGGAGAAGGTAAAAAACGCAAAGCTCCTTGAAAGCATAATGATAAAATGTGGATTTGAAAGTATTTATACTGAATGGTGGCATTTTGATGATAAGGATTGGAAAAACTATGGAGTGGTAGATAAGGTTATCGATGATACTATTAATGAAGCATATGGTAATACTCAAACAGGAAGTTCTAGTATTATAGGGGAAGTTTCAATAAATAGTGAACCAGATTTCATTGAAAAGCTCAGAGCAGGTATTAATAGTGTTAATTTTGAAAAATTGAAAATTGAGTTTGATTATGAAATCGCTAAGCTTAAGGATATTTTTAGAGGATATAAAACAAATGAATAAAATAGTTTATGTGTAAAATAAATTATGCATTATGCTGTAGTGGCAGGTTTATTTGCTTTCTGTAGGTTTGTGACAGGCAGGCATGGAAGCCTGCCACTACGGTTTTATCCTTTTTTTGCGCTGGTGTACCGGCATGGGAGTTAATATGATATAATAATTTTTATATATAAGGAGGGAGACAAATGGATTTTGATATTACAAAATATGTACTTGATTTACTTAAAGTTGATGAAAAATATGAGTATATAATAAGGTATGCCTACGCTATACTAAAGATAATTATAATAATAATACTTAGTAAAATAGTAATAAAGCTTGGAAGTTCTATAATTGAAAGATTCTTTAAAAAACAAAAAACCTCAAGATTTGGATTGAATGAAAGAAAAGCGGATACCTTATGTGAATTGCTAAAAAGTATATTACGCTATGTAATCTATTTTATTGCAATCATGTGGATATTTGAGTCTCTAGGCTTCAACATAACCACTGTAATCGCTTTTACTGGTGCTGCAGGAGTTGCAATAGGATTCGGGGCACAGAACCTTGTTAAGGATATAATAACTGGTTTTTTTATATTGTTTGAGGATCAATTTGCAGTTGGAGATTACATTATAATTGAAGGAATGTCAGGTATAGTAGAGGTTTTAGGACTTAGAATAACTAAAATCCGTGATTTTTCTGGGGATTTATATATAATACCCAATGGGAGTATAACAAAGGTTACTAATAAATCCAGAGGCAACATGAGAGCCCTTGTGGAGTTTCAAATAGCATATGAAGAGGATATAGATAATGCAATAAAAGTGATAAAAAGGGTAAACGAAGAAATGAAAAAGGATTTTAAACAAATTGTGGATGGACCAGAGGTTGTAGGAGTTACAAATTTAGGAGACTTCGGAATTACAATAAGGGTTATTGCAAAAACTCTCTCTATGGAACAGTGGGGTATAGAAGCGGAGCTCAGAAAAAGAATTGTAAATGCTCTAAGCATAGAAGGAATTGAAATTCCATATCCAAAGAGGGTGTTAGTTGAAAATAGGAAGGAGAGATAGGCATGGTTAAGGAGTTTTACCTTGGAGATATAGTGCAGACTAGAAAAGGTCATCCCTGTGGAACTGACCAGTGGGAGATTATAAGGCTAGGTGCTGACATAAAGATAAAATGCACTGGTTGTGGAAGAATAGTCATGCTTCCAAGGTCTCAGTTTGAAAAGTCAGTTAAAAAAATTATAAAAAGTATTCATATATCAGAAAATAAAGAGGTTGCCGAATAAATAAATGTATGATAGAATTGTAATGTTAATCCCTGCTCATGTAGTGCATGAGCCGTTAGTCCAGAGGGAGGAGGTGAACATTATGAACAGGTATGAATCTTTATTTGTTGTTAAACCAACCTTAACTGAAGAACAGCTTAAGGCAATGGTAGACAAGGTAAAGGGCGTTATCGAAGGTGGTAAAGGTGTAGTTGATAATGTGGATGAATGGGGCAAAAGAAGACTTGCTTACGAAATCAACCATATTAATGAAGGTTACTATTTCCTTGTTAACTTCACATCTAGCCCTGAATTACCAAAAGAATTAGACAGAATCTTAAGAATATCAGACGACGTTATAAGAAACCTTGTAATTAAACTTGATTAATTTTTAGGTGGTGTAATTATGAACAAGGCTATTTTAATTGGCAGATTAACAAAGGACCCGGAATTAAAGTTTACAACAGGGTCAGGGATTGCCGTGGCCACCTTTACATTAGCAGTTGATAGACCTTATGTAGGCCAGAGTGGTCAAAAGGAAGCTGATTTCATTCCGATAGTATGTTGGAGAAAGCTTGCTGAAAATGTAGCAAACAATCTTCAAAAAGGAAGGTTAGTAGCAGTGTCAGGTGCTATTCAAACAAGAAAGTATCAGGCACAGGATGGTACTAACAGATATGTAACAGAAATAGTTGCAGATTCAGTTCAATTCCTAGAATGGTCTAAAGATGGGGCATCTGCCAATAGAGGTGGAGAAGGTTCCCAGGGTTTTGGAAACAGGGAGACAGATACAGGCTTTATGCCAGTAGAAGATGATGATATTCCATTTTAATCTTAGGTAAGGAGGGAAAAAGATGCAAGATAGAGATAGAGATAGAGATAGAGGTAGTAGAAGACCTAACAACAAACAGAGAAGAATGAAGAAAAGAGTTTGTTCTTTCTGTATGGATAAGGTTACAGCAATAGATTATAAAGATATCTCAAAGCTTAAGAAGTATATAACTGAGAGAGGTAAGATTTTACCTAGAAGAATTTCTGGAAACTGCGCAAAGCACCAGAGAACTCTTACTATAGCTATAAAAAGAGCAAGAAATATCGCTTTACTACCATTCACAACAGAATAAAGTATAAAAGGTGCCTCAGGGCACTTTTTTTATTTTCAACTCTCAAATTAAACTTGATAAAAAGCCTTCCATGTTGTAGCATTACATTAAAAGGAATAATAGGTGAGTATGCTTATTTTCACATAGGGAGGCAATAATTATGAATAATGATAACATTGATATATTTAGCAATATGAGAGTAATTGAAAGTTATAAATCATATCTTCTATCAGCAGTGGCAGACCTTTTTGCCACAATGTCAAAGGGTGGAGCAGCAGGTATGGATGAGATAGTGGAGGAACTAGCTGATATAACCATGCTTTCATATCTACTGGGAAAAAGGCTTGGAGTTAACTACGCTGCAATAGATGATAAAATTCTTAAAAAATTAAAGCTTGGAGTTCTAGAGGAAAACAATATTGAAAAGGAATATCAGGATTATTCCAAGCTTATATCATACATTAGAGATGGCAGGGAGTTATAAGGAGGACACAAAATGAATAGAGAAAATTCAACAAGGGCTTTGGTGGAGTCTGGGGTTTTAACAGGTGTTGCAGTTGTATTAATGCTAATAAGCTTATATATACCAGTTATATCCATGATAACACTGTTTATATGGCCACTTCCAATCACCCTTATCTATATTAGGCATAATGTAAAGTACAGTATATTAGCACTAATTGTCACTTGCCTAATTACAGCAATGGTTTCAGATCCATTTTCAGCCCTATGGTTTACATTTATATTTGGAATAATGAGTGTAGTAATGGGGTATTGTGCTAAATCAAAAAAAACTGCTTCAGTTACATTGTTATACATGGGAATTACAAATTTCATTTGTATTATTGGAGTTTTCTATGGCTTTTCATTCATTGCAGGACAGGATTTACTCGGACAATTTAAGATGGCAATAGAACAGAGTATGGCTTTGACAAAGAATATGTATTCAAGTATGGGAGTGCCGCAGGAAACAATAGATACAACACTTAAGCAATTTGATATTAAAAGGATGATGATGATAATCCCAGGAACCTTAGTATTGTTTTCTGCATTCGTATCCTATGTGACTTATTCATTTGCAGGATTTTTATTTAAGAGATTTGGATATAATCTAAACAAAATAAAACCATTTTCAGAATGGTATATGCCATTTCAAATTGCGATGGGGATAATAGGTTTTACTTTCCTTGGTTATTTTTTAAATGCAAAGGGTGTAGGTATAGGGGAAAGTTTGTTTTTAAATTCTGTTACTATATTTAGATTGATATTTATAATGGTTGGATTATGCTCTGCCGCATTTTTCCTTAAAAAGCGGGGAATGGCAAAGGGTATAATAGTTGTTATACTATTATTTGCAGCAATAACTCCAATATCAAGTGTAATAGAGTTGTTAGGAGTATTGGACTATTCTCTAGACCTAAGAAAACTGGATACAAATAGAAAGAAATTTGCTAAGAAGAAATAGTAATTTAACCCAATAATCTGGAGGGTTTTTATGGATAAAAAGTTTATCAATTTTTTTCCCAACAATAAAATATACTTATTGACAATTGCGGGACTTTTAGCAGTAGTATTCTACTATAATTTGTATATTGGGATAGCAGGATTACTCGTTTTTGGTTATATTGTACTATATCATCTTAAGTTTAGCAGAATTAGAAGAAAAGAGTGGAATAGGTTTGTTGAGGACTTATCGACAAATCTTGACGTAGCAGGCAGAAACACACTATCCAAAATTCCTATACCTCTTGTTATAGTAGATAGTAAGGGATTTGTACTATGGGTGAACTCTGTCTTCTCGGGGATTGCTTCTAAGAATGTTTATGGGAAAAATGTAAATACTTTTATAAAGGATTTTAATATTCAAAAGATATTAGATAAAAATGGAGGTCAGTTTGATAAGGTAAAGGTTGAAAAGGAGATTTACAACATTCTTGCAAGTCCAGTTGAAGTAGGAGAGGATAAGCAGGGTAAAAATTATATAATACTCCTATATTTTATAAATAAAACTGACTACTATACAATGCATGAAACCTATAATGAAAAAAAACCTGTAGTAGCTCTCATTGAAGTTGATAACTTTGATGAGGTCAATAAATCTACTGAAGAGATATATAGACCAGCTCTAATAGCGGAAATAGATAATAGAATAAATGCGTTTGCAGTATCCATTGAGAGTGTAAGTAGAAAATATGATGATACTAAATATATAGCTGTTATGGAAAATAGATTTTTAAACCAGCTGATTGAAAAGAAATTTGATATATTAGATGATTTTAGAGGAATTGATGTGGGAAATAAAATGCCTGTGACATTGAGTATTGGAATAGGCGAAAATGGTGAAAGCTTTAGTAAGATTCATCAAAATGCAATTGCAGCAAAGGATTTGGCACTTGGCAGAGGTGGAGATCAAGCTGTTATTAAGGATGGTGACAAATTCTCCTTCTATGGTGGTAAAAGTAAGGAAGTTGAAAAAAGGACAAGGGTTAAGGCTAGGGTTATAGCTCATGCAATAGCTGGTCTTATTGATCAGAGTCAAGAGATAATTATAATGGGTCATGATTCGCCTGATATTGATTCCCTTGGAGCAGCAATTGGAATGTATAGGGGATGCAAATTGAGGGAAAAGAACGCATATATACTTTTGAACAGTGTTAATGATTCCATAGTTAAAATAGTGGACAAATTAAATAAAAGCAAGGAACATCAAGGAATGTTTATAAACAATGAAGCTGCAATGCAAAAGGCCCAAAGGGACCCGCTAATAATTGTATGTGATGTTCATAGAAAAAGCTTTGTGGAATATCCTGAATTACTTGATAAAGTAAGTAATATAGTTATTATTGATCATCATAGAAAAAGTGTTGATTTTATAGAAAACGCAACTATTTCATATATAGAACCATATGCATCTTCCTCTTGTGAGCTGGTAACGGAGATACTTCAGTATATGAATGAAAAACCACAACTTCATGAGTTAGAGGCACAGGCTCTAATGGCGGGAATATATGTGGATACAAAGAACTATACCTTTAAAACA
The DNA here is from genome assembly GCA_029240935.1 of Clostridiales bacterium. GTDB lineage: Bacteria > Bacillota > Clostridia > Clostridiales > Caloramatoraceae > JARDZI01. The sequence goes on along the minus strand of JARDZI010000040.1, from coordinate 4,384 downwards.
GGTGTTAGAACATTTGAAGCAGCAGGTTTTTTAAGAAGAATGGGTGCAAACTTAATTGAGGTCAGAAAGCTATTTGCAGATGATTTTGAAACATATGTTGAAAGAAGCAAGCTTGTAGCTAGCGCTGAGATAACTAATGGCATTGCTATTTCTATCCACAGGGGATTGGTAAAAAACAGCTTAATAACACCTCAGGCCGCAGATGAATTACTAAAGATTGAAGGAATTGAAGCCTCATTTGTGCTTACTGAGATGGGAAATGATATAATAATAAGTGGAAGATCCCTTGGAGATATAAACGTACAATTAATACTTGAAACCATTGGCGGTGGGGGTCATATGACCATCGCAGGGGCAAAAATTCTAAATGTTTCCATAGATGAAGCAAAACAGATGCTTCTTGATTCAATAAATAATTACTTAAAGGAGAGTGACAAGAAATGAAGGTAATACTTAAAGCTGATGTCAAGGCACTTGGGAAAAAGGGAGATATAGTTAATACTTCTGATGGATATGCTAGAAACTATTTGTTTCCAAAGGGAGTTGCAACTGAAGCTACAGAAGGGAATTTAAAAGCCCAGGAAGCTTTTAAGGCAAAGGAAGTAAAGAAAAAGGCAGAGGAAAAGGATATAGCTTTAGAGCTTGCAAAGAAGATTTCATCATTGTCCATATCAATAAGTGTTAAGACAGGTGAAAATGGGAAACTATTTGGTTCAATTACTTCAAAGGATATTGCTGAAGAGCTAAAAAAGCAACATAATATTGATTTTGATAAGAAAAAGTTTGTATTAGATGAAGCAATAAAAACAGCAGGAGAATATAGTGTAGAAGTTAAGGTATATCCAGAAATCTCTGGAAAGCTAAAAGTTAGTATTACTCATATTTAGAGGGGAGTTTTCTCAGGTGAAAAATATTTCGTCAAATGCAGCAGAATATGTAGATATTAAGTTGAATAATGGTTACATGGATCTTTTAGTTCAGGTTGACTCTATAATTGATATAATGAGGAAAATATGGGGAGAGGAATACATTGAAACAGCTTTAGAAACTGAAAAGCTGACAGAAGAAATTAAAAGCGATAAAATAGAAGAAAAAATACATGCTCTTCAAAGATTAGTACTAAAGGATGATTCATATGTGGACGACCCCCTGTTTGTTATTGAAAAAGTAGAAGTTGAACTTTCAAGCATTATTGCTAAAAGGCATGTAGAGAATAAAATAGAAATGGAAGTTGAAAAAATTCTTGAAGAGAAGCAAGATAAGATGATCGACGAAATAAAGCTAGGCATAATGAAGAAGCAAAAGGGACCAGAAAACTCCAAAACTCTTAAAAAACTTGTTTCCTATCAAAAAATGGATACAATAAAGCTTTCCAAAAGTATTATGGAGCTCTTGAGACCATCTGCTATAGATGAAATAGTTGGTCAGGAAAGGGCTATAGCTTCAATCATGTCCAAGCTTGCTTCACCCTATCCACAGCACATAATTCTGTATGGACCTCCTGGAGTAGGAAAAACAACTGCTGCAAGGCTTGCACTAAAGCTTGCAAAGGAGTATAAATCTACACCCTTTAGACAGGATGCTCCTTTTATAGAGGTAGATGGGACAACCCTAAGGTGGGATCCAAGGGAAATAACCAACCCACTTTTAGGTTCTGTTCATGATCCTATATATCAGGGTTCAAAACGAGATTTAGCTGAGGTAGGAGTACCAGAACCAAAACCAGGCTTGGTTACAGAGGCCCATGGAGGAGTATTATTCATAGATGAAATAGGTGAAATTGATCCACTGCTTCAAAATAAGCTGTTAAAAGTATTAGAAGACAAGTGTGTTGAGTTTTCATCCTCCTACTATGATCCAGATGATGATAATGTACCTGCCTATATTAAAAAGTTGTTTAATAATGGAGCACCTGCAGATTTTATACTAATTGGTGCCACCACAAGGGAACCATATGAGGTAAATGCTGCTCTCAGGTCAAGATGTGCAGAAGTATATTTTGAACCATTATCAAGAAAAGATATTCAAAATATAGTTTTAAATGCAGCAAAAAAGTTAACAATCACAATGGATGACAATGTGCCTGAAATAATAAGCAGGTATACAATAGAGGGAAGAAAAGCAGTAAACATTCTTGCAGACGTTTATGGTTATGTAATACACAAAAATGGTAGGGATGAGGATATTCATGTAACTGAGGAAGACGTATATGAGGTAACTGCACTTTCAAGGCTTACTCCCCATAGCAAGTTTCTTGGGAAGGATATTAGTGAGGTAGGTAAGGTGTTTGGATTAGGAGTACATGGCTTTTTAGGCACTGTACTGGAAATTGAGGCCATATCCTTTAAGAGGGACAAGGAGGGAGGCACTGTAAGATTTAACGATACCGCAGGCTCCATGGCCAAGGATTCAGTATTTAATGCTGCCTCTGTTATAAGAATGCTAACAGGTGAGGATGTATCCAACTATGATGTACATGTAAATGTTATAGGTGGGGGCAATGTTGATGGTCCTTCAGCCGGGGCTGCAATCACAGTTTCCATTTTAAGTGCAATAACAAACAAACCAGTAAGGCAAGATGTAGCGATAACAGGAGAAATATCCCTCCTTGGTAATGTTAAACCTGTTGGAGGAATTACTGAAAAGATATACGGTGCAATACAATCAGGCATAAAGAAGGTTATAATTCCAGAGGAAAATAAAAAGGATATTTCATGTAAGCTTCGTGAAATTGAAATTATTCCTGTTAGTAATATAAAGGAAATACTTGATATAGTGTTTTAGGAGGTGACAAAATGGAAGGTAATTTGAGAGTCCCACCACATAATATGGAGGCTGAACAATCAGTTTTAGGTGCTATGCTTCTTGATAAAAATGCCATAGCAGAAGCCACTGAGATTTTGAATGGTTCTGAGTTTTACAAGGAATCTCATAGGGTATTATTTGAAGCTATTGCAGAATTATATAATAAGGATGAGCCTGTTGATATGGTAACATTAGTTGAACTTCTAAGAAGCAGGGATACTCTTGATATTATAGGTGGTGTTTCATATATCTCAAACCTTGCCACATCGGTTCCAACTACTTCAAATGTTAAGTATTATGCTAAGATAGTTGAGGACAAGGCAACGCTTAGAAGATTGATTTTTGCATCAAATGATATTATAGACAAGTGCTATACAGAACAGGAAGATGTACAGCAGGCACTTGGACTGGCAGAAAAGAACATTTTTGATATATCTCAAAAGAAAAACAATAAGGATTTTGAGCACTTAAGCTCAATAATAGTTAGAAACTTTGATGAATTTGAGAGATTGTATAAGAACAAAGGTGAAATTAAGGGAGTACCAACAGGTTTTAATGATCTGGATAGCAAGACCAACGGCTTCCAGAAGGGAGACTTGGTGCTAATAGCAGCGAGACCTTCAATGGGTAAGACTGCATTCGCTCTAAATGTTGCATCCTATCCAGCTCTAAGAGCAGGAAAAAGTGTTGCTATATTCAGTCTTGAAATGTCCAAGGAGCAGCTGGTATACAGATTGCTAAGCTCCGAGGCTAATATTGACCTTGGAAAGCTCCTAACAGGTAATCTTGAGGACGATGATTGGATTAAGCTTGCAAGAGCTGCAGGACCAATGTCCAACTCAAATATATTTATAGATGATACCCCTGGTGTATCCATTACTGAGATGAGATCTAAATGTAGAAGATTAAAAATTGAAAAGGGACTTGACTTAATCGTTGTGGATTACCTTCAGCTAATGGGTGGAAACGGAAGGATAGAGAGTAGACAGCAGGAGGTTTCTGAGATATCAAGATCTCTAAAATCAATAGCTAAGGAAATGGAAGCTCCAGTAATAGCACTATCCCAGCTATCCCGTGCTCCAGAAATGAGAGCAGACCACAGACCAATACTATCTGACCTTAGAGAGTCAGGTTCAATTGAGCAGGACGCAGATATTGTAATGTTCATATACAGGGACGAATACTACGATAAGGATTCAGAAAAAAAGGGAATAGGAGAAATCATAATAGCCAAGCAAAGAAACGGCCCAACAGGAACCACAGAGCTCGCATGGCTTGGACAGTATACTAAGTTTGGAAACTTGGACAGGTATCATAATCAGTAAACACTATATACTTTTTTCTACAATGAAAATGCAATTACACTTACACTGTAGTGGCAGGCTTCCATGCCTGCCCTTAATTAACTCTAAAAAAGCATAGAAATAATAGCATAGTGTAAGCCTTACATACTTACCCAGTTGACATTACTTGCAGAAGTAATATTATATAATATAAACATGCTTCATTAGCTCAGTTGGTAGAGCAACTGATTCGTAATCAGTAGGTCGGCGGTTCAAATCCGCCATGAAGCTCCAGA
>JARDZI010000325.1 GCA_029240935.1 Clostridiales bacterium | reverse complement strand
TGTTTAAGTTGTTTCTATCCAGTATTTTCTCCAATAATCCTTCCGTTGACAAATCTGTGTTGATGATGTTGTTTTCAGTTATCCTCGAAGAAGCATACGCTTCCACATACCCTTTCTGTTCCGCAGATACTATTTGTGGATAGCCTTCAAACACCTCGTCAGAGGTCATGTGAAGTTGTCTGTATTTGATTTCTTTATTGGTAACATTCATTTACTATCATCTCCTAAAGTTCAGTCCTTCCCAAGTGTCGTCGACTACACCTGGTACTACGACCTCGGCTGACTTCTCATGACAAATCTTGTTTCAACCGTGTTTCATACTATATGTTTCTACACGTCCATGAGACCTCCCCGGGTAAGAACGTAATCTTTCCTTCCATATATCTGCTACATCTACACCATATGTTTCCGGATAGTTTAGGGCTTTAGTTTGATATGCAACCTTACCCAACATATGTATGCCTTATGTAGTTTCTGTTCGTCAGACCAGAAGTTTGCCTCCAGCTTCCTTCAGATTCCACCTCACGGTAGACACCCTTGCTCTTGGCTATGTGCTCGGCACTATCAACCCGCACTTGGGACTTTCACCCGTTAGATTACGCCCATGCCGGGCGCACATATAAAGCGGGGAAGCTACTTGTGTAGCTTCCCCATTGTCAAACCGTGCGCGCTGTATTAAGGCATACTCAACATCTCTAACTCACACCACAACGTTAACAGGTTCGGAATTAATAAAGGCCTTTACATTGCCAACCGCTATATGCATCAATTTCTCTCTAGCTTCCCTGGTAGCCCAAGAGATGTGTGGAGTTATTATGCAATTCTTTGCTTTCATCAGCGGATTATCATTTGAAGGAGGCTCCACTGACAGTACATCTAAAGCTGCTCCCGCTATTAATTCGTCATTTAATGCTTGTGCTAAATCTTCTTCTGCAATCAAAGGACCTCTTGATGTATTAATGATGAATGCTGTTTTTTTCATTTTTCTAAGGGTAGACTTGTTAATAATCTCTTTAGTTTCAGCAAAAAGAGGACAATGTAGGCTTATTACATCTGATTCCATAAGCAAGTACTCCAAATCTGACCATTTGAAATTTGCACTCTCAGGCTGATTATTTTTATTCCTATCAAAGGCAATAACTTTCATACCAAAGGCAGCCGCAATCTTCGCCACTTGCTGACCTATGCGACCAAATCCAATAACACCTAAAGTTTTACCATCCAGCTCCTTAAGAGGGTGATTCCAAAAACAAAAATCCTTCCCCTGAGACCAGGCACCAGATTTTACCGCATCGCTATGATTTTGCACATGATGACATAGTTCCAAGAGTAGCGCGAAAGTCATCTGCGCTACTGAATTCGTCCCATAGGCAGGTATATTGGTGACAATTATACTCTAAGCTCCTTAAATTCTGTGGGTGAAAGCCCATATTTTTTTTTAAATGCTTTGCTGAAATGAAACTCATCATAAAATCCTAAGTTGGCAGCGATTTCACGCAGTTTCATCTTTGGATAGTCCTGTAAAAGCAAACAGGCTTTCTGCAGCTTAGTATGCACCTGGTACTGATAAAGTGTTTGGTTATACAATTTGACAAACTTGTTTCTTAATGTCCGTTCAGATATATACAATTTGTCCGCCAATTCTTTAGATGTAAAAAACAGCTGTGGATTTAAATGTATGATTTGAATTACTTTTTCGAGCATATCCAATTCGGAAAAATTCCCATCATTAATACACTCATGCAATTCACAAAGCAAAAGCTGAAATAATGCAGAAACTTTCGACTCTCTTGCCGACAAACCGGACCAGAATACAGAAATAATCTCCTGGAACAGCCTTTTAACAGTATAATTATTTTGACAGTGGATAATTGTATGGATGATAAATTGAGATGAGTTTTTTTTATAAGCATCAAGAGGCATAAAACAATCCTCTATGTCATTATTTACATGGATAAACATTGTTTTTGTGTTGGGGTCGCATGGACGTAATCCATAATGATGCTGCCCTGAATGAAGAAAAATGACATCATCAGCTTGAAGTGTATAAGCGGTTTCATTTTGATATATCTCCCAACTTCCCTCGATAATATATACAAGATCATGCTCTGGCATTATTCTGTCAGGGTGGAGGGCTCCTTTTATATATATGTTTTGGTTTGCAATAGATATTTTTCTTTTGGCATCGAAGTTATAGCATCCAAGCAAAATAATCACCACCTCCTTTTCCACATTGTACATGGATAGTTTCCTTTTTGTCAATGGAAACAATGTTAGGATTGCGACTATAATCATTAGTAAGGAATTTGGTTAAAACAGGTTTTAACCAGAAATGAGTCATATTTAGGTAAGAAATTTGTACTAAGTATTAGGTATCTGTCTCGCCTAAATAAGATTTGAATAATGGAGGTTTAGAAATATGAAGACTACAATAGAAAAAGGAAATATCGTAACTACCAGTTATGATAATAATGCCTCAGTAGGACGCTATCAAGGAAATGGTCGTTTTGGCTGTGTTTACTCCAAATTAGGTTTACATTCACATCCTAGTGAACAAAGTAGCTATGATGTTTTTGGAAAAACACAGTATATACATATCAATCATTGGGGACGATTCCTTTTCAAATCCCAAGATATGAATTCTGACACTAGTGCCGATTACATACTTCCCACTATGCGAACATACTGGGAGACTATACCTAATGATATTAGCAACTACTCTCAAGTACAGTCATTTTATGACGGCACATTAAATACTAAATTTACCTATAATGAAAAAAATAACATATCGCTTACAAGCTGGTTTGATGCTATAAATAGAAACTTATCTGCAATATGCTTGGAGGTTGAAAACGATACTCCTGCTATAATCATGGCTCCAGTAACTGAGTTCAATCCATATGCTTATGGCTATAATGATACTGCTGAGCAACGCTTCACTGTTAGTAAGGAAGGGGATAACTGGAAGATAGAAATCACTTGTGTTACATCTACACCTAAAAAAATTTCCAGCATGTATGTATATAGCAATACAGAAATTCAACCCTGTGCTGAGGGTTTGAAAATCATTCCCCAAAAAGGTATAAATAATTTTTATATTTCTTATGGAGAAGCTGTAAATAGTGCTGAGGTTTCATCTTCATTAAGTAATACTACCGAGTATTGGCACAATACCTGGAAAAATTCCGGTTGGCTTGATTTACCTGATGATAATAGTCAAAAAATGTGGGTTCGTTCTATGGCTTATATACTTTCAACCTTTAATAATGATGGTTTAAGCTTTGCACCTACTAGTGGATTGACTGGAAATATGTTTCCTTTTAACTTTGCACAGGATATGTTTTATGCGGAGCCAACATTGTTAGCTACTGGTAATTTTTTAATAATTAAATCTTGGATTGAAAAATTTTCAATCATTATTGATGACATGAAATCTTATACAAAGAGAATATGGCCAAATACTGAAGGAATTTATCCACCTTGGGAATTACCTTTTGGGTCAATTGAAGGATATCACTCACCTTCAGTTCCTATTTTTTATTGTTACGAGCCTCATAATTCTGCTTATTTAGGGAGAATGGCTCATGAAGCAGGAATAATGGTTAATGATGCTTCATGGACACAAAAGAATGTAGTGCCATTAATTCGCGAGATTGCACTTTTCTATAAAAGCTTCTGTAAAAAAGAAGCTGACGGTTACTGGCATTTATTTATAACTCCTTGTATTGGACAAGATGAAGCAGGTGGACGTAATCAGAAGGACTATTTATGTTCTTTTTATAGTGCCAAATATAGTTTTCAAAAGGCTATTGAGTATGGACTAGATACTGATGGAATCTACCAGACCATATTAGAGGATGGCTTAGCCTTCCATAATTTACTTTCAGAAAAGGGCTTTTTCTACGCTTCTGCAGGATCAGGAATAAGTGACTTTGGTAAACAAAAGCATCCTGTACAACTAAATGGTTTAGCTTACTTACCAGTTGAAAA
>JARDZI010000039.1 GCA_029240935.1 Clostridiales bacterium | reverse complement strand
AGAAGATGAAATCATACTAAAACTGTTTTTTTCTAAGTTAGGCAAAAAAATAGTATGTGGTGGAAGTACCGCGAAAATGGTTAGTAACTATTTAAATAGGCCTATAAAAATTGTAAATAGCTCTGTAAATGAAGAAATACCTGCAATTAGTAGTATAGAAGGGGTTGATTTAGTTACAGAAGGAGTAATTACCCTTAGTAAAGTAGTTGAGCTTGGACGAAGATATTTAGAAAATACCACAGTCTCTCTAGATTTAGAGCATAAAGATGATGGGGCTTCACTGCTGGCAAAAATACTTTTTGAAGAAGCTACAGATGTAAACTTCTTTGTTGGTAAAGCAATTAACCCTGGTCATGAAATAGAGGGAATGAAAATTAATTCATCAGTAAAGATGGGTTTCATAAGAGAACTTGAAAGTCTTTTAATTAAAATGGACAAAAAAGTCAAAATTAGTTTATGCTAGGAGGTAACATTGTGAGATTATTTGATACTAATGTTCAAAAGCTTAAATATGAGGTTCTAAAAGAAGTTGCATCCCTAGCCTTTGAGGATAATTTAGAAGTTGGTATATTAGATATACCTGAAAAGATTGTACCTGGTCCAGAGGCGACTATGAGATGCTGTATTTATAAGGAACGTGCTATTTTAAATGAGCGGGTAAAGCTTGCCATGGGTGGAAACAAAAATAACCCCAATGTAATTGAGGTTTTGAATATTGCTTGTGATGAGTGCCCTGTTACTCAATTTTCTGTTGGTCCTGCCTGTAGAGGCTGTATTGCTCACAGATGTGAAAACGTATGTCCAAGAGGTGCTATTTCCTTTGTTTCACATAAAGCTGTTATAGATCATAATAAATGTATAAGTTGTGGAAAATGCTTAAATGCTTGCCAATATAGTGCAATTATCAAGAATATCCGCCCCTGTGAAAATGCCTGTAAAACACATGCTATTTCTATGGACGAGCATAAAAAAGCTCATATTGATGATAGTAAGTGCATTGCCTGTGGCGCTTGTGTATATCAATGTCCTTTTGGTGCTGTTATGGATAAATCCTACATACTAGAGGCTATAAATCTTCTTCGTGGAAGCAATGATAGGAGTAAGGTCTATGCAATCATTGCACCCTCTATTGTAGGGCAATTTAAAAATACCAACATAGGACAAGTAGTTTCAGGGCTTAAAGAACTTGGGTTTTACAATGTGGTAGAAACGGCCCTTGGTGGGGATATGATAGCTCATAAGGAAGCAAAAGAGCTTGTGGAAAAAGAATTTTTAACTAGTTCCTGTTGCCCTGCCTTTGTAACCTACATTGAAAAAAACTTTCCTGATTTAAAGGAACATATTTCTCATAATCTATCACCTATGGCTGAAATTGCAAAATATATTAAAAGAATTCATCCAGATAGCAAAGTAATATTTATAGGACCCTGTATTGCAAAGAAAGCTGAAGTTAAAAAAGAAAAGGTTAAGCAATATGTAGATGTAGTTTTAACCTTTGAAGAGCTTCAAGCATTATTTGATAGCAGAAATATTAAACTTTCAGAGCTGCCAACTGATTTGCTAGACAACGCTTCCTACTTTGGAAGAATTTTTGCAAGAAGTGGAGGGCTCTCAGATGCAGTGGAAGAGGCTCTAAAAGAGCAAGGAGTGACAGAGTTTAATGTAGCTCCAATTTCTTGTAGTGGTATTGAAGAATGCAAGGTTGCACTTTTAAAAGCTAGTAAAGGCCTTTTAAAGGAAAACTTTATTGAAGGAATGGCTTGTAATGATGGCTGCATAGGAGGACCCGCCTGCTTAACTCATACACCTAAAGACAGAAAATCAGTAGATGATTATGGAAAAGAGGCTATGGAAAAGACAATAAAGGATGCCATTGAAATATTAAATTTTGTATAGTTTTGTGTTCTTTCAAAATTGCGTTTTATCACGATTATAGTTATAAAAATCAAGAACCACCAAGCCAATTTTTTCATAAGCTTGGTGGTTCTTTTGTCACCTATTCTAATTCAACAGGAATCAACTTTTGTGACAACACGTCAATCAATCCCATGTCTGTTAATCCTAACTCTGGAACTGTAGGTAATGAGATGAAGCTTAGTGCCATGAAAGGAGCTGACATTTCACAGCCCAGGTTCCTGGCAGCTGCATTCATAATATTCAGCTCTGCCATTACCTCATCAGCATTCTTTTCACTCATTAATCCGCCTATTGGAAGTACCATTCGATTTGTTATTTCTCCATTCAGAGCAACAACCAAGCCACCCTGCATATCCGCAATTGCGTTGACAGCGGCAGACATATCGACTTCATTTGTACCAACGACTACAATATTGTGGTGGTCATGGGACATGGAATAGGCAAGTGCACCACGTTTTAGTTTAAAGCCTTTAACAAAGCCAATTCCTACTCCTCCGGTTTTGCCATAACGTTCTACTACAGCAAGCTTAAGCACATCATTTGCTATGTCCATTGCGATTTCACCATTTCGGGCAGGTAGCTCTAACACTTTACAGGTGTTGATAATCTGGAGATCAATTAGATCAATTACATTGACCTTAGTACTTGATTTTGAGGTTTTCGCTATTACCTTAAATGAGTCTGCATTTATAGGCTTTTTCAAATGTACTGTATTCTTAATCCAATCAGGATACTCTGATACTTTACAATCCTGAATAAGTTTTTTATTTTCTGCAACTATTTTACCCTCAAACATTACCATTGTAGGTTGTATATTGTTAATATCCTCAACCAAAAGAATATCAGCAAGACGACCAGGTGTAATACTGCCTATCTCATCCTCCAGACGGAAATGCTTAGCAGCATTAATAGTTCCAATCTGAATAGCCTGCATTGGGGGCACACCCATTTGTATTGAACGATTAACATTGTAGTTTATATGCCCTTCCTCACAGATTTCGCTTGAATGTTTATCATCAGTACAAAACATGAGATTTTCATATCCTAAATGCTCTCTTTGAACACAACCAATTAACTCATCAAGGTTACGCTCGGTGCTGCCCTCTCTAATTAACACCTTCATTCCTACACGCAGGCGGGAAATCAATTCATCATAATTAACACATTCATGGTCATCAGAGATTCCTGAGCTTGCATATACATTGAGTTCTTGTCCTAATCTACCAATAGCATGTCCATTGACGATTTTTCTCTTCCCAAGTGTATCTGCAATCTTGTGAATATATTCATCCTTGACGAACAAAATTTTTGATGGATCAAGCTCCCCAAGGCTTATACTTTCTTCCCAATTCATAATTTCCTCAACTTCTTTTGCTCCAAGTATGGCACCAGTTGTCTCTAAACCAGGAGCAGTTGGTACACGGGAGGAAACTTCAATTAACATTCTGTATGGCAATCTGTTAATGGAATTCAACAATACTTCAAGCCCTTCTTTACCTGCAACATTTGCAATCTCCATTAAGTCAGCGCAAAGAGTGGTCGTCCCCTGTGGAACTACTACTGATGCTAATGCCTCTGGGGAAAGCATTGTTGATTCAAAGTGCATGTGAGTGTCAATTAGACCAGGTATTGCGTATTGTCCATGACAGTCTATTTCTTTATTTGCTTTGAGTTCAACAGTTGGATCTATTGAAACAATTCGCTTTCCCTTGATGTATATGTTAGTAGTATATATTTCACCAGAAAATACATTGACTAATTTTACGTTTTTTAACCTAATATCACATGGATATTTACCTAGTCCAGTTTCAATTGTATCTTTAATTTCTTCAAAGGTACGCATTATAAAACTCCTTTTTAATTTGAATTTTTATTATGTTTTATGCTCTATCTTTTACTCCAACTACCTTTTCCAGTGCATTAAGTATATTCACATATCCTGTACATCTGCACAAATGTCCTGAGATAAGAACCCTAAGCTCTTCTCTTGTATATTTTTTACCAGTGCCTGCTATTTCCACCCCTGTTAAAACTAAACCTGGTGTACAGAAACCACATTGAATTGCAGCCTCTTCTATAAAAGCCTCTTGCACAGGGTGGAGCTTGCCATCCTTTCTGCGAATACCTTCAACTGTAATTATTTCATGGCCTTCAGCCAACACTGTTAAATAAATGCAGCTATTCGTTGCAACACCGTCTATTAGCACGGTGCAGGCTCCACACTCCCCTGCTTCACAGCCCTTTTTTACACTTGTAAGTCCTAATCTATTTCTAAGTGTATCTGTTAAGGATTCTCTTTCATCAACGCCTATTTCCACAGCTTTCCCGTTGACAACCATTTTTACCACCTTAATCATTTACCACACCCCCTGCATTCATAATTGCCTGTTTTGTTGCTCGTTTGCTCAATTCCTTTATAAGCTGAACCCGGAGTTCCTTTGAAGCTCTCCAGCTATCCCTTGGATTAACCTCATTTAAAACATCTTTTCTTATTGTCTTAAAAAGTTCTTCTCCTATTTCCATACCCCTAACCCTTTTTTCAAGGATAGGGCAGCGAATTGGCGTTGCTGCAGCTACGCCAAAGGCTATTCTGTAATCCTTTATAGTTTTTTTATCCTCACATAAACTAAGGTTTACAGCACAGCCAAGTGTTGATATTTCCATTGCGTTTCTTTGTCCAAACTTAATGTAGTTGGCTCCATGGTTTTCATAGCTGTCCTTAGGAATAATAATTTTCGTCACCAATTCCTTTTGTTTATTTAAAATAGTTTTACCTGGTCCCGTATGAAACTGGCCTATTGGAACATTCTTAACCTCACTAGAGCTTGAGATTTCTAATATAGCATCTAAAGCAAGGAGTGATGGTACGCTGTCTGCACTAACTGCTCCATTACATATATTTCCTCCAATTGTAGCTATATTTCTTATCTGAGGGCTTCCTACCTGACTACAGGCATAACCTAAAACAGGAATATATTTTTGTATAATACTGTTGTTGCTAATTTCCGTAAAGGTTGTCCCAGGTCCAACAATTATACTTCCATCCTCTGAAATTTTAACTCCACAAAGTTCCTTTATATCCTGTATGCTTATTAAGGCAGCATCCTTAAGCTTTCTCTCCTTCATTCGGATTAAAACATCAGTGCCCCCATTAATAATTGTTGCAGCTTCATTTTCTTCAAGCAGCATTAATGCTTCTTGAACAGATTTCGCTTTTAATATGGTTTTTACATCATACATAGCTATTACTCCCTTCCGCCTTCTATTAGTCCTGATTTAATAAACTCATGGACAAGATTTTGAGGTGACATGGGAAGTTTATTAATCTGAACACCTGTAGCATGTAATACTGCATTTCGAATAGCAGGTGCCTGAGAAATAAGTGGTGGCTCTCCAATTGCTTTATTTCCATAGGGCCCTGATGGTTCATAGGTTTCAATAAAATGGGACTCCATTTCAGGAATATCCATAGCTGTAGGAATCTTATAATCAAGAAAATTATTGTTTAGTGGCTTCCCAGTTTTGGGGTCAAAAAGCAATTGTTCACCTATTGCATAGCCTACACCCATTGCAACCCCGCCATGGATCTGCCCCTCTGCAAGCTGTGGATTTAAAATTTTACCACTGTCATGCAAAGCAATAATATTTTTGATATTAATTTTACCTATAGGTACATCTACCTCAACATCCGCATAGCTTACACCAAATGCAAAACAATTATTTAAGCAGGTATATGTTGCCTCTGCTGTAATATGCTCTGTCTGTGAGTGGTCATTTGTATAGTTCATAAACTTTGCAACACCTGAAATATTGTTAATTATCTCTTTTGTGCTTTCATTAATAATATTTTCATTTTCAATAGTAAGATTATCCTTAGAAATTTTTGCAATACCAGCAGCCCTATCAATGATTTTATCCTTCATTACCTGAGCAGTTTTCTTAACAGCTCCACCTGAAACATAGGATTGTCTTGAGGCATAGGCTCCACTGTCATATGGCGTTATATCTGTGTCCTGTGTTGATATAACATGAATTTTGCTCTCAGGAATTGTTAAAATCTCTGAAGCCATTTGTGCAAACACAGTATCGGAGCCTTGACCAAGCTCTGTTGCACCTATTTGTATTTGAATGCTTCCATCCTCATTTAAAACAATACGACAAGCTGCATTTTCAACCTGTATTGGATAAACACCTGTTTTATATGCAAATATAGCCATACCAACACCTTTTTTAATATCACTTGAAGTTTTATTAAACTCCTCATAATCCCTACGTTTTTTATCCCATTCTATAAGCTTTCTGCCTTTATCAACACATTCCTCAAGTCCATTGCTTTCAACATAAAACTTGTCGAATGGGTCTAAAAACCTCAGCTTCATCATATTTTTCTTTCTAAAGTCAATAGGATCCCAGCCCTTTTCCTTTGCCATATCATCCATTTGACTCTCCAGTGCAAAAGCAAGCTGTGGAATACCATAACCTCTTAATGCTCCTGCGGATGGTAGTGTTGTATATGCAGTGGAGGATTCACCTATTTGTGTTTCCTCTGCTGTATAGACCTGAAAATAGTTTGTAACTGCATATGCAGCCACTGCGTGACCATGGGCACCATAAGCACCACCGTTTGAATTAATTCTTATGCCCTTATTTTTAATTTTTCCATCATCATATACATCTAATGCTGAATATAAATCCATGCCATGGCGAGTTCTTGTATTAACAAAGGTTTCCTCTCTGCTTAATACAACTGCAACACATCTGCCACCAAGCCTTTTAGATAAAAATGCTGCAAGAGGTTCATATAATGTATCCTGTTTATTCCCAAATCCTCCACCTAAAAATGGTTTTATGACTTTAACATCACCTAAAGGCATTTGAGTAGCTTCAGAAATATTTCTTCTTAATGTATTAGGTACCTGATTACAAGATACCACTATCATTTTTCTACCTTCCATATATGCAAAGCAGAAGTTATTTTCAATGTGACAAGCATGAACAGGAGGTACAGAATAATGAGTACTTTTTAAGTCCTCCCTTCCTCCTATGCACATATCAGTGGAAAGCTTCCCCCTGTAACTATTTACTTCTCCCTTTTTTATATCAAAATCCATTCTAGCCTTCTCATTTGAAGGACAAGTCTCATGAATTGCAATGTCACTGTTTATTGATGTCTGTGGAGTTAAAAGTGGTTCATATTCCTCATATTCTACCAGGATTTTCTCCAATGCTTTTTGTGCATTAAGTGTATTATCTGCAACAACAGCTGCAATATCATCACCATAATATCGAATACGTTTTTCTAAAATTAATTTATCCTTAATATCTGTATGGTTTGGGTCTAGAGATAGTGGATGTCCTGCTGTTGCATAAAGTACATTTGGTACATCAAAGCAGGTAACTATTGTTTCAACTCCAGGCATTTTTAAGGCTTCATCTATGTTTATGCTTTTTACAACACCATTCGCAATTGTGCTATGCAGCACCTTTGCAATAAGGGCGTTACATGGCAATAAATCCTCAACATATTTAGCAGTACCTGTTGCTTTTTCTATAGCGTCTAGTCTGCTAACACTTTTACCAACTCCCATAGGACACCTCCAAAATAATGTAATAATTAAGCATTAAAATATCCTACTCATCAAAATCAAAATAGCTGTCAAGTGAGTAAGGGATTGACTCAAATTTATCCAAATAGCTTCCATCTATGAGCTTCTCAAAGGCTTTCATATAATAATTCCCATTTTCATATATGAATTTAACATCATATTCCATTCCAGGCAGCCTTGCCGCTTGTGAAAAATGAGCTGTGCCGCTTAAATTATCCTCTGATATTTCGATAGACTCAAAGTTAATAAAAAATGGTGTTAAATATGGGTATGAACGTTCCTTATTAAAAGCCTCCACAAATTCTTTCCTAGTAATTTTATCCCTATACTCCTGTGTTAAATATTCATATATATTTTCAGGAGTAGAGCTGCACATAATATACATATAAAAATACAAAGTAATTTTTTCATCTTTCCATTCTCGAATAGGGTATTGTATATGCACTTGGAAACTCTGATTTCTTTGAAGCAAATATAAGGGCTAGAACTGTCATAATATAAGGCAGCATCAATAATAATTGGTTAGCAACCTGGATATCCAATGCCTGTAAACGCATTTGCAGTGCTGATGCAAAACCAAACAACAAAGCTCCCCACATGGAATGCTTTGGCATAAATCTAGCAAAAATAACTACTGCAACAGCAATATATCCACGTCCACCAATAATTGATTCAGTAAACTGATTTAAGTATGCAATTGTCATAAAAGCACCTGCAGCACCTGCATAAGCACCACCTAATATAACTGCACTGTAGCGTATTTTCGCAACACTAATGCCCTTAGAATCAGCAGCTCTTGGATGTTCTCCAACTGCTTTTATTTTCAAGCCATAAGTGGTCTTTTCTAAAATAAACCAGGTAATTGGAATAAGTAAAAATCCTAAATAAACTAAAATATTATGTTGAAAAAATATAGGTCCGATTATAGGAATCTCAGAAAGCACTGGAATATTTATTCCAGAAAAGGATGTAACCTGTGGTGGCAGCTTTTGAATACCAAAGAGCACACGGTATGCATATACTGCAACACCTGCACCTAGAATATTTAAGCCGATACCTGCTATAACCTGATTTGCTTTCATTGTAACACTGAGCCAAGCCATTATTAAGCTCCACAGCATTCCAAATAAAATACCTCCTAAAACCCCAAGCCATAAACTACCTGTAAGAAAAGCTACAGAAAACCCTGCCACCGCACCAATTGTCATAGTACCCTCAACACCAAGATTCAAAATACCTGCCTTTTGTGTATATATTTGTCCTAGTGCAGGGACCAGGATAGGAGTTGCCAAACGAATTGTGCTTGCCAGTAGGCTGACAAGAAAGCTCATTGTAAAAATATTACTTAACATTGTTTTTCCTCCTTCCGATCCATTCTTTTATTGGAGTAATTTTAAATGCTGTTCTGGCTATAACAAAAATAATAATCAAGCCTTGAATAACATCTACTATTGAATATGGTACATTTGTCATACGCTGCATAGATGCACCACCAACCTTAAGAATAGAGAAGAAAAAAGCTGAAACTACAATACCTAGTGGGTTTAGCTCACCTAAAAGTGCAATAACAACAGCCAGGTCTCCATATCCACTTGAAATTCCTTCAAGCAATCGATACTGTACTCCATATGCCTCATTCCAACCTGCAAGGCCTGCTAAAGCACCTGAAATCATCATAGTAATAATTACTGTTTTCTTAACATTTACACCTGCATAAGTAGAAACCTTTTCCCCTTGTCCGATTAAATCAATTTTATATCCAAGTGTTGTTTTCCAGAAGAAAAACATCATAATAATTATTAAAAGCATAATTATAATTCCACCATGAATACGCAAGTTGCTAAAAAGAAGTGGGATTTTAAGAGGATCCCTCAAAATCTCTGATTGGGCTAACTCACCATTTGGGTCCATCATAGGTCCGTATACCAAAAATGCTAGAAAGTAGGTTGCAATATAATTAAGCATTAATGTTGTAATAACTTCATTTGCATTAAACTTTGTTTTTAACCATCCAGCAAGGCCTGACCACAGAGCACCTGCAATCATAGCAGAAAGAACTGAAATAGGTATTATTATAAATGCAGGTAAATCTAAATAAATACCTACAGCCATTGATGCTATTGCACCCATAGTAAACTGTCCGTCGGCACCGATATTCCAAAGCTGTGCCTTATAAGCTATTGATACACCATAAGCCATTATGGTAAGTGGAATCATTTTTACAAACAATTCAGATAATCTTTGCTTACTACCAAAAGCACCAGAAATAATTGTGCTATACGCCTCAATTGGGCTGTTGCCTGAAAGAATGACTAATATTGCACCAATTAATAGTGCTGCAACAATCATAGCCCCTGCACCGGCAGCTTTTTTCCCACTGTTTAAAAATTTATCTTTCACAATTAGCCACCTCCTGCAGTTTACCCATCATTAAAGCACCAATATCACAAGTAGCTGAACATCTAGGTAAAATACCCATTAACTTACCTCCGCAAATAACTGCTATTCGATCTGATAATTGTATTATTTCTTCCAAGTCTGCAGAGATAAGAAGTACCGCTGCACCATTATTCCTCGCATTCAAAATTTGCTGACGCACATATTCAGCTGCACTTACATCAAGACCTCTTGTGGGCTGATTTGCTATAAGAACCTGTGGTTTTAAATTAATTTCTCTAGCTAGTATTATTTTTTGTTGGTTTCCACCAGAAAGAGCTCTTGCCTTTTCATCACCATTAATGGATTTGATTTGATATTCCTTCCTAGCTTCTTCCCAATGCTTATCAATAACCTTTGGTTGTAAAAGTCCATTCTTTACATATGGTGCTTTATTTAGCTCCTTTAAAATAAGGTTTCTTTTTAAGCTCCAATTTAAAGCAAGACCTGTTGTGTGTCTATCCTCAGGAATATGAGAAATACCTTGTTCTATATAAAAAACAGGTGGTTTGTTTATGATTTCATTTTTATTTAATTCAATTTCACCACTATCAGCTTTCCTTAGTCCAGTTAAAACCTCACATAGCTCCCTTTGCCCGTTACCGTCAACACCTGCAAGTCCTACAATCTCGCCTTCTCTAATATCAAGTGAAAAATCCTTTAAAGCAGATAGTCCTTTATCATTCTTAGCACAAATATTTTTAATACAATACTTAATTTTCCCAGGTTCCTTTGTGTTTTCAGGGAAATCAAACATTACATCCTTTCCGACCATCATTCTTGTTAAATCATCCTTTGTGACCTTATCATCAACTACTTTTGTGTCAATTAGCTTACCATCTCTAAGCACTGTAACTTCATCAATAGAAATAATTTCTTCTAGCTTATGAGTAATCAAAATAATAGATTTACCGTCATCTTTCATTTCTCTCAATGTACAGAAGAATGCATCTACTTCCTGTGGTGTTAAAACCGCAGTAGGTTCATCAAGAATTAAAATCTCTGCTCCTTGATATATTGCAGTTAAAATTTCAACACGTTGTTGCTCACCAACAGAAAGCTGCCATATTTTTGAGTATGGGTCAATATCCATTTTATATTTTTCTGCTAGAACCTTTAATTCTTCTGCTGTTTGATTAGTGTCAAGTAAAATCCCTCTTCTTGATTTTCTGCCAAGCATTACATTTTCTACAACAGAAAGAGGTCGTGCAAGCATAAAATGTTGATGCACCATACCAATTCCCAGAGAAATTGCTTTTACTGGTGAAAAGATTTCTTCCTTATTACCATTGATAAAGATTTCTCCTTCTTCTTCCTTATAAAGTCCATAGAGCACATTCATTAGTGTTGTCTTTCCAGCACCGTTTTCCCCTAAGAGTCCATGTATTGAACCCTTCTTAAGTTCAAAATCAACCCTATCAATGGCCTTTACATTATTGAATATCTTTGTTATTCCCAGCATTTTAACTGCCAAAGTTTCCATTGTGCATCCCTCCAGTTTAAGAATACTGTTCCTTTGCAATTTTTTTAAAAGAGACTGTCTTAAATTATAATTTTGAGTAATTATAAGACAGCCTCTTGAAAAGTGACAAATTAACTATTTGTTTTGTGTAATTTCAGGTATTTCTATTTCATTATTCTTTAATTTTTCAAAAGTGTCCTTAATAGTTTGTTTTTCCGCATCTGTCAACTTACCTTTAGGATCATTAATCTCTGTATAAACCAAGCCGCCATTTGCAATGTCTATCCAGTATATTCTCTTGTCATCAGCAAGAGTTTTGAAAGTTCCTGCCTTAATATCATCGAAAATTTGAGCTATAACAGCTTCCCACTTATATTGAAGTCCTGATAAAACATTTTTTTGACCTAGACTGATTTGATCTTCAACATTACCTAAAACATATTTGTCTTTTTCTACTCCAGCTTGTACAACACCTAATCCAATTCCGTCACCAGAGTGCCAGATTACGTCTACACCTGAATCATACATACCAACAGCTGCTTCATATGCACCTGCTGTGTCTGTCCAGTCTCCAGTGTAAACCTCTTGTATTTCAATATTAGGATTAATTGATTTTGCACCTAATTTATAACCTTCATGTCCACGGAAAATCTCAGAAGCATCTGCTCCACCGATAACACCAATTTTGCCTGTTTCTGATGTAAGAGCTGCAATAACACCCATCAAGTAAGCACCTGACTCAAGGTCTACATCATAAATAGCTGAATTTTTTTCAAATTTATAACCTGTACCTAAAAGGAAATATGAATCAGGATAAGTTTTAGCTACTGAAACAAGTGGTTCCATAAATTGAAATCCATGACCAAAGATAACGTCATAGCCTTGATCAGCAAAGTCTGCTAGTGCTGGCTGAATATCTGCTACTTCATAAACATTCTCTACAATTTTCAACTCGATTTCATCTGCATTAGCATTTGCGTATGTTGTTACCCCTTCATACATAGCTTGATTAAAGGATACATCATCCTTCTTGCCTGGGAGAACTAAAGCAACCTTTAGCTTTTTAACAGTGTCACCACTTGGTTCTTGATTTGAAGTAGATGATGAACCACATCCTGTAAGACCTCCTAGAAGCATTAACGATATCATAGATAATGCAACTATTGATTTAAAAATCTTTTTCATGTTATCTCTCCTTCTTTCTCACCCTTTACAGGCAAATAATTTCTTTATCGTAAGCCTAAGCTTTAGATAACTTTATAAATTAAGCATTTAAGTAAAGTAGATTTTCCTTTGGTTATAAAAATTGGTATTACCTATATTAGTACTACCAATTTTAATATAATTTATTTTATATGCTTTGTCAAGTTAATGGATTAATTTTTTAAGATACAAAAGCTATAATAAAAGGAATTATAATAGCATTCTACGC
This sequence comes from Clostridiales bacterium, assembly GCA_029240935.1. Lineage (GTDB taxonomy): Bacteria > Bacillota > Clostridia > Clostridiales > Caloramatoraceae > JARDZI01. Next base: position 27,801 of record JARDZI010000039.1, on the reverse strand, counting down.
AAAACGACAAAATCCTTCATGAAATATAAAAAGCTGTTGACATAATTTATATGCCAACAGCTTTTATGAAAATCACAATGTTAATATTCTACTTTATTTATTATATATATTAGATTTTTTTGCGAAGCATCATATGTTTTAAAATTCCATCCATATAATATTCTTTTGAATATATAACTGGATCTCCCTTGAAAGTATATCCCACTTCATCCATATACAGAAGGGGAGAACCTTTTTCAACTTTAAAAAATTTTGCTACAGTATCATTAGCTCCAACTGCTTTAACCTCAGTTAAGTCCATATAAACATCTATATGGCAATAATCTTTTAAGAAATTAAATATAGGCATTCTTAACTCTTCTATATTATAATTTTCTTCTGCAAGAAGTTTTTTTGCGATATGGTCTATACAATAAATAGCAGGTTTTTTATCAGCTGTAATCATTCTTGTTACATGAAATATTGGATCAGCTTCATGAATTTGCAACTTTTCTGCGATCTCTTTGTCAGCAGCTACTTCTTTTATATCAGTATATGCTATATTTGCCCTTTGACCTGAAGCTTCAATCATTTCTAAAAACTCTTTCTCTAAATCCATTCTTGTATCCACATTTATAACATGCCTGTTAATAATAGTACCAACCCCATGCTTACGACTGATAAAGCCTTCCCTTTCAAGTACAGCTAAACAGTCTCTAACTAAGGTGCGACTAACCCCTAAGTATGCTGCAATTTCAACTTCAGGAGGTAAGCGCTTTTCATTTAAATATTTTCCACTAGTGATTTCATACAATATTTTTTGTGTTATTTGTTCTGACAGCTGTACTATCTGCTTCATAAGTATCTCCTTCTTAAAGAAATATGCTAACTTTCTATAAACTATGATTATATTAACATACTTAAAATTTTCAGTCAACGCAACATTTGAAGGTGATTTATTGCGGTTTAGCAAGGGTCCCCTGGAGTACATATCATGTGACTTATGAGCTGGCTGTCACCTAATGGGAAGCAGTAGTAAGCTTGATGAAGCCCTGTTGCTCCATCAGATTAAGTATTGTATCTTGACGTTTTTTTGCTTTTTCAGAATCTGCTTTTGGATTATATAATGAAGGTGCTTTAGGAATACCCGCTAGTAACGCACATTCCTCTAAAGAAAGCTCTGAAACATCCTTTTCAAAATATACTTGACTTGCATTTCCTATTCCATAGGCACCTGAACCATAATAAATTATATTTAGATACATTTCTAATATCTCATCCTTTGTATACATACCTTCCAGTTTTATTGCAAGAATTAGTTCTTCAAGCTTCCTGGATATTTTTTTATCCCTGGACAAAAACAAATTTTTAGCTAACTGCTGGGTTATAGTACTTCCCCCTTCTTTCAAGGAACCACTTTTTATATTGCTGACTAATGCTCTGCCAATTCCAACCATATCAAAACCATAGTGCCAGTAAAACCTTGTATCTTCAGCCGCAATCACAGCATTTCTCAGATTGTCAGGCATCTCGTCTATATGCACATAATTAGAGTTGTTCACTGATATTTGATGAATTAAATTACTATCTAGAGAATAATTTTCATAATCCTTTTTTCCACTTAAAGCAAACATGCATACAAATAATAGTATTATTACTGCTGCAGCACCAAGAAACCTTTTCATATATATCACCTCCCAAATTACATACCTATTCAAGTGTAATTTTAATACAAGCAATTTTTTTCATCCATTTATTATCCTTACAATAACCTTACATTTTTGTTAGCTTGGTTAGTAAATCTACTTGTCCTACTTATTATAATTAATAAAGTTTAAGAACAAATGAAAAAAGTCTTAAGAATATCTTAATACATCTAAAGATTCAAATGGTCAGTTAAATAATTTAGCAGTTGGATATCAAACTGAAAACAAGGAAAAAGCAGAAAAACCATGGACCTTATTAAATATTGGGTCAGTAATTGGAGCTTCAGGGCTTTGCTCCACTGTAGAAGATTTGATTAAATGGGAGAACGCACTGACTGAACAGAAATTAATAAGCAAGGAATCCTAGGATAAGATATATACCCCTAATAAAGAGTCTTATGGATATGGTTGGTACATATATAAAGATTCAAAGGGAAGAAGCAGTTACGAGCATTATGGAAATGCATCAGGGTATAAAAGTTATATTCTCAGAGCAGTTGAAGAAGATATAATAGTTATATTTACATGTAATTATGAAAGTGTACCCATGGGGGATATGGTAACAATGATGAAAGGCTACATTAGGTAAATTCCTTCCTTTATGTTTCTCCAAAACTTTTTTCCCGAATGTTTGAGAAAATATATAGATTGTTCTCCTTCAGATTATTGAAAAATGTATTACTCATAGTAAAAGGCAGTCCTAGGACTGCCTTTTCTAATCTTATTTAAGCTTCAGAGAAAGCCTTTCAACCCTTCCTTTAGCACTTGTGACTTATGAGGCGGCTGTGAAACCTTTTTTTATGCATATATGCTGGTGAATTCCTCACAGCGTGCTGAGAGTTCGTCGAATTTTCCACAGTCCATGACATGACCCTTCTTCATAAAGATAATCTTGTCAGCACGCTGCAGCACATGCCTTTTGTTGGAAGCAATTATGCAGGCGAATTTTCTCTTGGCAATGTTTTTCTCAAAACGGTTCCAGAATTCCTTTTCAGTTTCAATATCGATTGCACTGGTGCTGTCATCCATCATATAAATCTCCGCATCATGGATGAACATTCTCGAAAGGGCAAGCCTTTGCATCTGACCTCCCGAAAGCATGCTGCCTTGGCTGCCTGCATAGGTATCAAGGTAACCTTCCATTTCTGAAACATCACCATCAAACACTGCACTGTACAGTGCATCCCTTATTTTCCCCTGGCTGGCATCCTTTCCAAGCAGCAGATTCTCCCCTATTGTATCGCTGAACATTTTTGCAATCTGGGTTGTGTAGGCAGCATTTGGAGGTTTGAAAAACTCTCTGATGTTTTGAACCTCTGTGCCATTCCAGAAAACCTGGCCAGAATCCCTGGGGATTACTCCCATAAGAATATTGAGCAGGGTGGATTTCCCCGAACCAACCCCCCCAGCCACAGCAATAACCTCTCCCGGTTTCAGGTTAAAGCTCACATCGCATATACCATTTCTGTTATCATGCTCGTAGGTAAGATTTCTGACTTTAAACTCTATAAGAGGAGTTCTTTCCATACATCTGTATTTAAATTTTCCCAGGTCTTGAAAAGCACTTAAATCACAATATGCTGTCAGTTTATTAGCCTTCTCTTCCCCCACAAGCTCAATGATTCGGTCATAAGAAACCTCTGCCTGCTTACTTAAGGATACCAACTCCAAAATCCTGTCTACACAGCTTGCAAGAGTTCCTAGATATACTACAAACATGCTGAAATCTCCTATAGGAAACTCACCTTTAATCATACTCCTTGCAACCACAAGCATCATGACCCCAGTTCCAATATATACAGTGCTGCCAAGCACAGCCTGAAGGCCTGCTTCGAAGAGAGTATCCTTCAACACAGCATCAAGCCTGGTTCTGTTCAGCTTTTCAAAATGCTTTAAAATGCTGTTCTCAGAACCAGAAATTTTGATTGTCTGAACTAGCTTTGCAGTATCGCTGATTGATTCACTTACCTTTGAGTGAATTTCACGGTTCACCCTTCGGTTTCTCTTAATCCTGTTTGATGCAGTATTAATTATCAGTATTGCCATTGACAGCGGAATAAATATATAAATCGTTACCCTCCAGTTGATTAGTAGAAGGGATGCAATAGCAATCAAAGAATAAACCACAAAACCAGTCACCTCAGATAAAAGCTGAGATGGAAAAGCACAGACTGGAACATCATCATCTACAACCTCAAATACCTTTTCTGATTTACCTGCAATGTTTTTTATATTGTCCTTCCTATATACCATTTTCATTATATTGTTTCTAAGAAGATTTTCATAATGGAAGACCTGAACATTATCCATCAGGGCACACAGCTTGATGGCAGCTATTCTTACAAGTGAAACCCCGAGAATTCCTGCAAGGAAGGGTACTATTTGGGGCAGTACCCTTCCACCTCCTAGGGAGCCTTCAATAAAATTCAGAATCTCACGGACAAAATAGGCTATTGCTGCACTGTAAGAAAAAATTACTATATTAAGCAGCACACTGATAGCGAACATCCATGGCTTGTATAATAGCAATTGTATAAAAAGCCTATGAAACCCTTGCTTCTTCATTTATTACCACCTCCACATTCCTTTCCATGGCCCTGCACAGGCTGTAAAACCTTCCCGACTCATTTTGCTCCAGCTCCTCTTTTCTGCCATATTCAACTATTCTTCCGTCCTTCAATATCATTATGCTGTCAATCCATCTAAGTGGGGTTAGCTTATGGGCAATGGTAATGACAGTTCTATTTTGGGTAAGAACATCAATTGCAGACAGAATTCTCTGTTCAGTTACATAATCCAGCCTAGATGAAATTTCGTCTAGAATAAGGATTGCTGGGTCCTTAAGGAACAAGCGGATTATAGAAATCAGCTGAGCCTCCCCTGCGGATATATTGTTCTCACCCATTTCCAGGTTTGTATCAAGACCCTCAGTAAACTTTTCAAACCACTCCTCAAGTCCCATCTGCTTTATTGCATCAAGTATCTTGCCATCAGAAAAGTCTTCATTATATAATGTGATATTATCCCTCAAGGTTCCATGCAGCAACTGAACCTCCTGGGTACAGTAGGCAATTACAGCTCTCAGACTTTCACCCTTAAGCTCCTTTACACTGATTCCATTTAGCAGAATTTCACCACGGTCAAATTCATACAACCTGGCCAGAAGCTTTGCCAGGGTGGTTTTCCCGCAGCCAGTCTCCCCCATTATACCTAGCCTTTCCCCAGGACTTAACTTAAAGGAAATATCATAAAGCACATCTTTATTTTCAGTGTACCCAAAGCTTAAATCCTTTACCTCTAGCATAATCTCCCTGCCCTCTGTTTCATATGTCCCTTCAGCAATGGAACTCTCAATATCCAGCATTTCCTTTACCCTTATAAGCCCTGCCTTCGAGGTCTGCAGCTTGGTGAGATAGTTTCTGAAATCCTGAAGTCGATCAAATATCATCCCCGTATAGGTATGAATGAGATACACCGTCCCTAGTGTGATAAGTCCTTTGTCCCACAATATTACTGCAATTCCAAGAGAAAGTGCAGTTACGATGCTGTCAAGAGCCGTTGATGCACTCCAAAGTCTCGAATACATCATTCCTGCAGGCAGGCTTTCCCTGAATCGTTTTTTCATTGCCCCATTCAAGCTGTGAAGGGAATATCCTTCTGCAGCGTTTGTACAAATCTCAACTACATTATCTATTCTTTCCTTCATAATCCCGTTAAATTTCGAAATTGCTGCTGAACGCCTAACATACAGCTTCATTCCATAATCCTGTATTGCCTTAAATATCCAAACCGAAACTATACTGAACATCAGCATAGCTGCAGCAATACCTGGATTTTTCACCACCAGAACTGTCAGTACGCCAACCATAAGCAGTGTACTTCCCACCAGCTTAAAAATCAACATATAAAAGTAGGAGAAAAGCCCCTCCACATCCTCATCCAGCCTTGTAATCATTTCACCGCTGGTCCACTTCTCATGATGTTTCATATCTATTTTAAGAAAGCAGGCCAACACATCCCTTCTGAATGCATTGGTAATCTTCCATCCAAAACGCTGTGAAAAATATGACTCCCATAAGCCCCCAGCCATGTTCAGAATGATTGTGATCATATAGATTAAAACTATCAGACTGATATATCCAAATGTTTTTCCTGACTTGGCAGAGTCAATAAAATAACTGAGCACCTGGGGGGCAGCAATCTGCATTACAATATTACCAATTAAAAATACTACCAGAAGTATCATGATTTTACTTTGGCCCTTAAGGTATTTTATTAAAAATGAACCGAAGTATTTTTTCTTTTTCATATTCTCATCTCCAATCTTGTTCTAACTTTTTGCAGGGCTACCCCCTCGGACAGTCAGCAACCTGGGATAAACAATAAAAAACTGCAGGAAAGCATAGCTATCCTACAGTCCAAAGACTTCTTATTTTACAACACAATAAATGCATACAAACAAAGACACCTGTTTGTCAACATGCCATAAAAACTAAGCTCTTGTTCTATAAATGACTACCTGCTTTCCTAAAAGAAGCATGACCAAAAAACCTATACTTAGGCCTTGGATGTTTCTTTAGGTTTATTTCATTGAAATAAATTAGCAAGCTTTAGTAATCATGTATAGAATACCTCCTTAGGTTTTATTAATCAGATTTTATAATTTAATTCTATCCTGTATTTTCCACCGAGTCAATATTTACTTCTTTCATCTAAAATTTCCCAAAAGCAGGATTAAAACATTTTCTCTGCTTTGATTTGCCTGAGCAAGCAAGGCTAAAGAAACTTTAAGAAGTATCTGTGTTTTGGCAAATTCCATTATTGCTTTTGCCATATCAACATCTCTTATCCTTGATTCAGCAGCTTCAAGGTTTTCAGCGGTTGTATTGAGGTAATCAATTCTCATTTCCATCACATTAATACTTGCTCCAAGGCTCCCTCTTTGACCTGACACCTCACTGATTGCCTTATCTAAAACATCAAGATATGAAGAAATTTCCTCAGATGATTTACCAATTATATTTATATCTCCAACACCAAGTGCATCTGACCCCATATCCTCAATAAATATTGTGGATGTCTGACCTGCATTTGCTCCTATTTGAAATTCCAAACCCTTTTTGCCTTTACTATAAGTACCATCAAGAAGATTAAGAGTATTGTACTGAGTATGATCTGATATTCGGTCAACCTCTTCTATAAGGCTGTTTATTTCATTTTGAATGTTCTCATGGTCATCAGAATTATATGTTCCATTGGATGCCTGAACAATAAGCTCTCTGACCCTTTGAAGAATGCTGTGGGTCTCATTCAGTGCACCTTCAGATGTCTGCATAAGAGATATGGCATCCTGAGAATTTCTTGCTGCCTGATTAAGCCCTCTTATTTGTGCTCTCATCCTCTCTGAAATAGCAAGACCCGCAGGATCATCTGCCGCACTATTTATCCTCAGTCCTGAGGAGAGTTGAAGCATTAACTTTGATGAATAGGCCTGCAGTCTTGTTATATTATTGCATATTCTAAGAGCATTGATATCGTGGGATATTATCATAATTCCACCTCCTGGTACACACTTCCATTTGTATTATCGTACCTTTCCAGCAAATATTTATACGTAATTACATTATAAAGGAATATATATAAGATAAAAGGGACAGTTATTAATACTATAAGCAGTGCCTTAGTAAGATGGGCTGCAGTGAAATTACTTTTTCACTGCAGCCTATCTCCCACAAAATTTACATCTATTTTAACAAACTCGTACCCAGTGCTCTCACTGGCTAAACTGTGCCTATGCTAGACCCACCAAAAGAGCCAACCACCCTCAGGTAGTTGGCTCTTGTATTGTTAAAATTGGACCGTTACATGGACACTATTTACTACATTAGACCCTATAGTATTAGAAACATTCCATCCTTCGGCAGCACTTAAGGTATTTGCATTTGAACTATCAACTATATAATCTAGCCCAGTACTACCATTACCATTATCAATATCATAATCCGTTAAAGCTATTATAAGCTTATTAGTACTAATGTCAAAGTAATAATCACCCTGATTAGGAACAGAAGGGTTATAACTTCTGGTGTATGTTCCGGTTAGTGTATAGCTTGGTCCCCCTGCCATTTGGGCATAGGTTAACTTTGTAATATCAAAGGTTGAACCAGCATCAATCTTATTTAGACCACTAATAGTCAGACATATATTGGCATAAGTACTGTAACTGCAATCCAGTGTTACCCCTGTAAAGGTTGCTGCATTGCCTATGGTTAATGTCTTGACAGCTGATTCTACTCCATCAATGGTTATGGTAAAGTAATAATATCCAGCGACTGTCGGGGCAAGTTCATTTACGGTTACATTTAGTGCTAATGAATCATTTAATACCGTTCCAGCAGGAGCAATAGTAATCCCAGCTGGTGCTGTGTTACTATTAGAAGTCTTGGATGTACCTGCATACCAGGTAACTGTTGCCGCTTGCCCATCAGCAATATTGGCAGTAGTCACTGTATATGTTCTACCCGATGTAGGAGTTTGTGCCATGATCACTCCACCATTCAGGTTACCTACACCTACTGTCTTTGCAGGTTGTACTGAAATGGCAAGCTGACCTTTAGTTACTACCCTGCCAGTAGCACTTTCGGTTACTTTGTAGCTGATTGTGGTGTTACCTTCGGCAACCGGGGTAATGACTCCGGTTGAACTATTAATAGTTGCTTTGCCTGTATCACTGGATGACCAGGTGATAGTCTGCCCTAATCCCGTGTCTTCAGCTGTATACTCTGTCGGGGTTACAGTTCCCGCCTCTACTCTTACTTCACTAATTACTGGATCATCTACGGATGCAGCTGTATAAACTGTTATATCGGTGCTGTTTACATTGCCGCTGGTTGAAGTCGTATAAGCAATGCTAGTTGTTCCTGGGCTTAAAGCAGTGACCACACCAGTACTAACATCTATTGTTGCTACACCAAGGTTGCTCGATTTCCAGCCTCCCGCCCCGTCTTGAGTAGTTGCAGCAGTTCTGAATTTAGTTTCGCCTATTTGCAGTACGTTATTAGGTACATCTAAACCGGTTATAGGTGCGCCAGGTATCGCTTCGGTATAAATAACGACAGATTCTGTACTTGGATTACTTGGAAGCATTGTTGCAGTTTCTTTGATTCTAGACTTAAATTTATATTCTGTACTTCCTTCTAGTCCTGTAAAAATATTCGACGACTGCCAGATAGGAGAGCTTTGGGATGCTCCACCAATGCTAGTTATGGCATATTCATAGGTTGCACCTAAATCTGTTAAAATTATTTGGCTTGAAGTTGGACTTCCACTTGCAGTTGGTGCTGTTGATTCTGCTCCAGTGTATACCTCTTTTGCTACAACTGCTGTTACTATGATTCCATTTCCCGTTGCATCAGGTGTTGTAGCCACTACTATCAGGTATTTCCCTAGGTCAGCTTCAACTGGTTTATATGTTGTTGTGTTTGTTCCAACTTGGGTATCTGTTCCTGCATCATATGCTGCATTTTCGGAACGATACCAGGTATAGGTTAGGTTTGTTTGTATCCCTAGATCCCCTGCCCCAACAGTCATTTGTGTCCCAAATGTTGCCGGTGTTCCAGCTGTAAATGCTGGTAAACCACTTTGCAGCGGCAATACTCTGTTAATGGTTACTGCATAGTATTTAACTGTTATACTGTCTTCAGCTGTAACTTTAATATAAGCTACTGTTTGTCCATCTGAGGCAAGTGCTAATGTGTCTGTATTGAGGATTTCTGTTGAAAATGTATTATCAGAGTACAAATGAAAGGTTGCATTTGCGACTACAATAATATCTGCACGGCCTACTGCAGCCTTTGCATATGCTGTGGATATTTCCCATTGGATTGCATTTCCTGCATCTACACCGGATTGTGTTCCTGGTGAAGTATCTGTTAATGCCGCCACGCTTGTAAGTCCTGCATTACTGCTTACAAATGTTGCTGTTGTTATACTTACTGTATCGTTTACCCCATTCAAGCTGATTGCTACAGAGAAGTTTGCTCCAGCTGCAGTTACTACTGCTGTGGTCTCCCCCTTCACTCCATCAACTATTGCCTGAACTGCTGCCAGCTTATGAGCTGGGTTAGTTGTATCTGCTACTGCAAGGTTTGTATAAGCTGCTCCAGCAATTGCAGCCTTTACAGCTGCTACTTTGCCTGCATCGCTTTGTACAAATGTTGCTGTTGTTATGCTTGCCGTATCACTCGCTGCATTCAAGCTGATTGCTACAGAGTAATTTGCTCCAGCTGCAGTTACTACTGCTGTGGTCTCACCCTTCACTCCATCAACTATTGCCTGAACTGCTGCCAATTTTTGAGCTGGGTTAGTTGTATCTGCTACTGCAAGGTTAGTGTAAGTAGCTTTGACAATTGCTGCCTTTGCTGCTGTTACTTTGCTTACATCGCTTTGAGCTATGGTAACATTTGCTACATTAGTATCCTTATTAGCTGCTACTGCCCCTGCCTTTCCTTTAATAGTTATAGTACCTGTGCCTGTACCTTGACCTGCTATTTTCAATGTATAATTAATTATTACACTATTATTGCCAGTTCTTGTGAATCTATCAACTTGAAGATTTGTTGTTCCTGTGTCAATTGTCCAGTTGGTTGCATTTTCTACTGCTGCTGCATCTACAAATGTTGTACCTAATAGAGTAACAGTATTTGATACTTCAACCAGGGTGCTGGGTGCTTCATAATTAATAGGTGCTGCTGATATGCCTACAATTGCTACAGTTGCTGCACTGGTTTGAGTACCTGTATATCTGCCTGTACCTGTTGCCACAGCTCTTATAAACTTTCCTGCATCGTTATCAGTCAATGTATATGTGCTTGATGTTGCTCCAGTAATATTTGTATATGTGCCGTCTGCGGCATCACTTCTCTTCCATTGATATGTTACAGTTGCATTTGCTGGTGTTGGTGCTGCTGTTAGCATCTGACCGACAACAGTGTTACCTGTTACAGCAACAGCACTTACTGCTATTACTGAAGGTACATTCCCATCGTCACTATTTCCTTTGTTTCCACCACCACTTTCACCAGTTACAGAAGGTGTACTTGGTCCAACCTGCCCATCTCTGTTAATGATTACTGTGTTGCTTCCCTTGTATACATTATTAACAGCTGCTGTCTTGTCCAAATTTATTACTGCATCTGTGTTCGCAACTATGTTTTCTATCTTGGTATTAGCTGCAACCTCTACCTTTGCTTCACTATTTATTTCAACTTTTTCAAAATTTCCTTCCAGCTTTACTTTATCAGTAGTTATAACAAGGTTAGAAACCTTAGAATTTTCACTAGTTTTAATTGTTGCAGTTGTCTCAACTTGAACCTTATCCTTAATATCTCCTCTGAATTCAATAATAGGTTCCCCATTTCTGCCCTGGGTAATTGTTATTGTTCCATATGTACCATTTTTTCTATCAAATATTACATATCCTGTTGCTGAAGTTGATACTATTTCAGTATCTCCGTCTACTTCAATTCTCACTGGTGTTGAACTGCTTACATTCATGGATTCTGCCAGTACATTTTTTATATGAATACTGTTCTGACCACCGGATAGGACTTCAATGTTTTTGACTGTTACATTATCAAGGGTTGTACTTCCATCCTTTCCCGGGTCAACTATAATATTACCAGCTGCAGATACATTCTTTATTACAGCATTATTTCCAGATATATATATATTTCCTTCTAACTTTGCATTATTTAATGTTACATTTTTTGCTGTAATTTTAATATCTCCCTTGTATGTTTCAGGCTTATTTGCATCAATTGAGCCATAGGTTTGACCTTCCTTATCAAGTAACATTACCTTTGGTTTTACTGTAAATACTACTGATTGTTTGTAGCTGTCGCAGTTCATACCAATTAAGGCAGCCTTGCTGGATGCTACTCCAACCCTTTTAGCATATACTGTTATCCTATAGTTGCCTGGTTCAAAGATTGGCCATCCAAGTGTGAAACTTGTATTCCCTGTTGGCTGCCATTTAGTATAATATCGATTTGGATAACCGTTCTTTTCATTCCATAGGTCACTATATGACTTCTTTGAATCATCCCATAAAACAACTCTGTATTCTACTTTTCCTCCATAATTAGGTGAATTAATATTAAATTGTATTCTGTCCCCAGCTGTATATTCAGTTACTGGAGCACTGGCAAACTGAACTTCTGGTATCACTGTTTTCTTTACTGCTGCCTGTGCAGGCATGCTGTTTAGCAATGTAAACATTGTAAATACAAATGTAAAAACAACACTAAACAATTTTCTAATTTTTCTCATTATCATACCTCCGGATATTATTTGTTTGTAATAATTTTATGTAGTTCTTCTTCGGTTTCAAAATGATTAGTATAATGTACTCATTGTATTGATTATTATATTAGTAGCAATAAACCTAAGCCATTTTTATCATAATTAATCATATTATATCATATTTATCCAATAATTTCTTATTTTCAAATTATTTTTGTTATATTTCTACATAATCTTACTAAAAATACCTTATTAACAAAAAAACATGCTTAAGAAAACCAACCCAAATTGTAGATTGGTTTTCTTGACATGCCCTATTAATTATAACCATATACTTGATATTGTGGAGCCAACATATCCCAATGTTAGCTCGGTTTAGGGTACATTAAGTTTAAATCAGAAGAAACTATTATCATTAAGGATGGTGAGTGTAGTTTATATAAAGAATGCAGCTAAAAAGCTGCATAAATCTAATTAAGGGGTAATTTAAGAATATAGCAATTTTGATTCCAGAAGTTCACGTTACCTTTTCAGCTAAGCTATTACCTGTTCTGTTTCCCTATCAAATAACAGCATTCTATCAATGTGAAATTGTAAAACAACTTCATCACCCATTTTAACATCTGATTGTGAACTTACTCTGGCAACAACAGGAGTACCATCGATCTCCAGGTGCAGATATATTTCTGCTCCCTGAAGCTCTGTAATATCAATCTTTGATTTTATTTCATTATAGTTATTTTTTAATGAATCTATACTGGTATCATGAAAATGCTCAGGTCTTAATCCCATTATGATTGTTTTATCAATATAATTGTTTTTCTTTAGGGCAATTTGATGTTTTTCTGATAGTCCAAGCTTGGTTCCATCCCTTAGTACTAGCTTAAGACCCTCTCCATCCGGTTTTACATCCCCCTCCATAAAATTCATTTGTGGAGTTCCAATAAAACCTGCAACAAACATATTAGTTGGATTGTTGTATAGGTTTTTGGGAGTATCTACTTGATGTATTACTCCATCCCTCATTACAACTATTCTTGTACCCATTGTCATTGCCTCGGTTTGGTCATGGGTTACATATATAAATGTTGTATTAAGCTTTTGATGAAGCTTTAAAATTTCTGTCCTCATTTGAACCCTAAGCTTTGCATCAAGATTTGACAGTGGTTCATCCATTAAAAATACCTTTGGTTCTCTAACTATTGCTCTTCCTAATGCAACTCTCTGCCTCTGCCCTCCAGACAATGCCTTAGGCCTTCTATTTAAAAGGTGGCTAATATCAAGACTTTCAGCAGCAGTTTTAACTTTCTCATCTATATCAGCCTTTGAAATATGTCTTAGTTTCAAGCCAAATGCCATGTTATCATACACACTCATATGTGGATATAATGCATAATTCTGAAAAACCATTGCTATGTCTCTATCCTTGGGAGGTATATCGTTTACTACCCTGTCATCGATTGATATTTCACCCTTGGATATTTCTTCAAGGCCTGCAATCATTCTTAGTGTTGTTGATTTACCACAGCCGGAAGGTCCAACTAGTATAATAAATTCCTTATCCTCTATTTCCAGGTTGAAGTCCTTTACTGCTGTAACATTTCCAGGATATGTTTTATATAGGTTTTTAAATGATAGCTTTGCCATTTTCATCCTCCTTATTAAAATATATTTATACAATATATTTTTTCACAAGATTATCCACACTCTCAGCATCAATTTTTTCAAGCTTTATACCCTTTTCTATACTCCAGGTTTCTACATGAACAGCTTCATGGCCATATTCAACCCTTATCACAGGTGATAAGGATTCCATCTCTATAACATTATCATTTACATAGGTTTCATAGGAAACCCCTGAATCCGGATAGCTTCTGCCCCTGCAATGCTTAAATTTTTTTATAAACATATTACCATTATTAATATAAGCAGCCCATCCATCAACATTATTTATTCCAAGCTTAAAGGGTCCCTTCATATCTGGATTCTGTTCAATTACTATATATTTATCAAGCCAATGGACCCTTTTATCTGTCATACTTGAATATTCCCATAAAACAATGTTTCTGTTTGGTAATACTCCTGTATCCAGGGATGATTGGGGTATTATCTCAATTCCACCCAGTGCCATTGCTGTTATGTTCCATACAGACAATTCAATTGGCCAGGGACCTTTGTTTATTAATTTGTGATTAATAGTGACCTGGTTTTTTTCAGAATTTATAATAATCTCCATTTCCTTATCTATCTGGGTCCATTCCTCCCGTGCCTGTAATACCCTGATCCCATTTTCCAGAATTTCATATTTTACCGGCATGTTATCAGGTATATAAGTTCTAGGCACATTTTCAGGGCTGTGAGTGAATCTGTGACCTCCCACAAGCTTCCAAATCCCCAGTTCTGAATCAACTGTAGTTGGAGAGTCCTCTAATAACTCATTTTCCATGCCACAAAATCCAAACCTAATAATCCTTGGTCCAAAATCCAGAGTAACTGCTAGTTTAATTTCTCCATTGGACATTTCAATACATTTTCTTCTTACCACTTGATGTTCTCACAAAATTATCCTTTTGCTCTATTCCATCCACTAGAATACTCTTTAATCCCTTACATACATGCTCAGGATTATTTATTGTTATTATATATTCAGAGCCTCTAAATTTTCTTGTTATTTTAATGTTGTCCCAATCCTTTGGGATACATGGATCGATTATAATGCCATCGTAATCAGGCCTTATGCCCAATATCCATTTGGTAATTGCCTCATAGTTCCAGGCGGCTGTTCCAGTAAGCCATGAGTTCTTTGCTTCTCCAAACTTCACTGCATCACGTCCTGCAATCATCTGTGCATATACATAGGGTTCAAGTCTGTGAATTTCACTCATGTCCTCAAGATAGCTTGGTGCTATTTTGGAATAATACTCAAATGCCTTATCTCCTCTTCCCATTACCGTCTCTGCAATCATAATCCAAGGATTATTGTGACAGAATATACCTGCATTTTCCTTGTACCCCGGTGGATAGGAGGATATCTCTCCAAGATTTAGATTATACTCACTATAGGATGGGTTCTGAAGAACAATACCATGTTTGGTATTAAGGTACTTATCTACTGAATCAAGAGCCTTTAGGGCCATTCCGTTCTTCTCACCTATACCTGCCATAACACAGAAGCCCTGTGGTTCAATGAATATTTTCCCCTCCTGGTTTTCACTGCTTCCTACCTTGTCACCATAAAAATCATATGCCCTAAGGAACCATTCTCCATCATATCCAAACTTCTCAACCTTAGAAGTCATCAAACTAACCTCATCCATTACCTTATCACTCTTGCTATCCATGTTAAGCTTTGAATAAAGCTTTGAAAACTCCTTGCCTGCATAGACAAATAATCCTGCAATAAATATGGACTCTGCTGTCCTTCCCTTTTTATTTTCACAGGTCTGGAAGGATTCATTTGGATCCTCTGAAAAACAATTAAGGTTCAGGCAGTCATTCCAGTCTGCTCTGCCAATCAGAGGAAGTCCATGTGGTCCAAAATTATTCAATGTATAATTAAAGGATTTCTCAAGATGTTCTAGTAGGGTACCCCTATTATTTTTATTGCAGTCATATGGCACACTTTCATCAAGTATTCCCATATCTCCTGTTTCCTTTATATAAGCAATTGTCCCAAGTATCAACCACAACGGGTCATCGTTAAAGCCTGATCCTATTTCATTATTGCCCTTTTTAGTAAGTGGCTGATATTGATGATATGCACTTCCATCCTCTAATTGGGTTGCAGCAATATCAAGTATTCTCTCCCTTGCCTTTTGGGGTACCTGGTGAACAAAGCCTAGAAGATCCTGATTGGAATCCCTGAAGCCCATTCCCCTGCCAATGCCTGTTTCAAAGTATGAAGCACTTCTCGACATATTAAAGGTCACCATACATTGATATGGGTTCCATATATTAACCATTCTATTCAGCTTTTCATCATGAGTTTCTATACTGAACTTGGATAATAATCCATCCCAGTATGTGCCAAGCTCCCTAAGTGAGTTGTCAACTGCTGTATCATCCTTGTACTTTTCTATTAATTGAATAGCCCTTTTCTTATTAATAATTCCCTTGGAGCTCCACTTGTCAGACCTAGAGTTTTCTATATATCCAAGCAAAAATATAAATGACCTTTCTTCCCCTGGAGCAAGCTTAACCTCTATTGAATGGGATGCTATTGGATTCCAACCACTTGCTATGGAATTTCTTGATTTTCCTTCTATAACAGCCTCAGGTTCATGTAATCCATTATACTGTCCTAAGAAGGAATCCCTGTCAGTGTCAAATCCATCTACTTCACAATTCACGCTGTAAAAAGCAAAGTGATTCCTTCTTTCCCTGTAATCTGTCTTATTATATATAGTACTTCCTTCTACCTCTACAGCTCCTATGCTGTAGGTTCTCTGGTAGTTTGTCATATCATCATATGCATTCCACAGGCAGAATTCTAAAAATGAAAATAAAGTCAGTTTCTTCTCCTTGATCCCTTTATTTTTAATTTTTACTCTATGGATTTCTGCATTGTCTTCCATGGGAACCATGTATAGAATTTCAGTTTCAACATCATTCTTTATTCCCTTTATTTTTGTATATCCCATTCCATGTCTGCATTCATAGTCATCAAGCTCCTTCTTAACCGGCATCCAGGTTGGCGAATAATATTCCTCTCCATCTCTTATATAAAAATACCTTCCACCATTGTCAATTGGTATATTATTATATCTATATCTTGTTATTCTTCTAAATCTCGCATCCTTATAAAAGCAGTAACCACCTGCTGTGTTTGATATAAGGCCAAAGAACTCATTACTGCCCAGATAGTTTATCCAAGGATAGGGAGTTTTAGGGGTGTTTATTACATACTCTCTGTTTATATCATCAAAATAGCCATATCTCATAGCTTGTTCTCCTTTCACATGGTTTATCTTCCCATAGTAACCAAAACAACATGTGTCATTTCATCACCAAATACCGGAAGCACATTCCCCTTTATTCTATAACCATCAACAATTATACTTTTTATTCCCTTGTTTATGCCCTGTGGATTTGTGACCCTTATTTCATATGTTGCATTTCTAAACTTTTTTTCTACCTGAAAGCCTTCCCATTCCCTTGGTATACACGGATCTATTCTAATTCCCAAATATGTTGGTTGAACTCCAAGAATGAATTTTATGGCTGCCTGATATGCCCATGAAGAAGTTCCTGATAACCAGCTGTTTCTCGCCATTCCAAACCTAGGATGCTCATTTCCTAAAATATTTTGACAATAGCAATAGGGTTCACATTCATACTCATCTATTAATGAATTTTTATATACAGGGTTTATCTGATTATAATATTCAAATGCCTGGTTTCCATTACCCATAATAGCTTCAGCTATTATGGCCCAGGGATTTGAGTGAAGAAATATTCCTCCATTTTCCTTAGCACCTGGAGGGTATGTGGTTATACCACCCTTTTCAGGCAGGTATCCGTCATATCCTGGAGAGCTTAATTTGATTCCCTTCTTTGTATTCAATATTTTATTCACAGACTTAAGTGCTATTTCAGCCCTGTCTAACCCTGCAAAACCAGATATTACTGCCCATGATTGGGCATTAACATAAATTTGTCCCTTATCATTATTCCTGGAACCAATTGGATTTCCAATATAATCAAAATATCTGATATACCATTCTCCATCCCATCCATTTTTATTAACACTACTATTCATGTCCTCGTAGTATTCCTTATACTTAATAGCAGTCTCTTCTTCTCCAATGCATTTAAGAAGTTCAAGCATTTCCTTTAATGCCATACCGTATAAATTAGCTGTAAACATGGATTCTGCACCTTTTGGAAGGTTTACTGTATCGTTCCAATCTGCAAAGCCTAAAAGGGGAAGCCCATGCTTTCCTAAATCATTACTAGTAAATTCAATTGCTCTTTTTAAATGCTCAAGGACAGTTCCAGCTTCAAAGGGATCATTACTTTTATTCTTTTCATAGAAGGGTATTTTCTGTTTCAGGAATTTCAAATTTCCAGTTTCCTTTATATATGAGGTTACAGCAAGTATAATCCATAGGTGATCATCACTATAGTATTTAGGCCTATCCTCCAGCTCCCTTGAATCCCCCTCATTTGCCTCCATTGTCAGTGGATTCAACTGGTGCATTGCTGAACCATCTATCTTTTGTACACTAAGGAGCATTTCAATAAGTTCCCTGCCCTCCTCAGGTATGTGCCCCAATATACCCATCACATCCTGTGCACTATCCCTAAAACCTATGCCTCTTCCTCCAAAGCCAAGCTGATAAAGTGATAAATAGCGGGACCAGTTCTTAGTTATATAGCACTGTCTGGGATTGTGAATATTAAGCATCCTATTCATTGAGGAGCATGGAGTTTTTACTCTGAGGTTTGATAAATACTCCTCCCAAAATTGGCCTAATCTATCAAAGGCTTCATCAACATTTTTTTCTTCCCTAAACCTATTAATAAAAGGTTTCTCAGCTTCAATATCACTGCATTGCCCAAGCTGTGTTATTATTCTTCTGGCTTCACCCTTTTTAAGCTTGCCAAGATGGTGCATTAAAGCTCCGATGTTATCACCACATAAAGCCTCAAAGCTGCTTAGTTCATCCTTCTGAAGGCTAAGCGGCATCCTAAAGGTACCATATCCCATATCTCCAAGGAATTTTCTTCGCTGGGATTCAAAGGAGGAAATGGGGTGGTTTGAGGTAATGTAGTTTATTTTTTTATCCCTATTCATGAATGCAAATTGAGTTAGTATTTTACACCCATTATCATCCTCATAGCATTTCGACTGCATAGTTTGAGGTACCCAATCTGCATTTGTAAATTGCTTAAGTGCATCAAAGTGGGTATATTCAACAACTGGAACTAGATCCAGTTCTATTTCTCCTTTATTTAAATTGGTTATTCTTATATCTCTTATAACTCGGCCTTCCCTTATTGGTACAAATATGGTAGTTTCAGTTCTTATACCATAAAACTCTGAAATTATCCTTGTATATCCAAGCCCTACATGGCATTCATACAAGTCATAACTATCAAGTGTGGGAACAAAATAGGGGGAAAATATCTTGTAGTGGTTGTTTTCCTTTATTCTTATATAGAGAGTCTCTCCCTTAAAATCAGAATCTGGAAGCTGTGGAATATACTTTACAATTCTATTTAATGCTGGATCTTCCTTGCATATTAATGATCCTCCGGTATGATCAACAAAGCCTCCAAAATTCAGACTTCCAATATAATTAATCCACTTTACCGGAGTTTTTGGGTTTGTAATTATATACTCTTTCTTTATATCATCAAAATATCCATACTCCATCCTATCAATCTCCAACCCCTCATCAAAAAAATGATTATTCCTTTACAGCTCCTGCTGTCATACCACCAATTATATATTTTGAGCAGAATGCAAATATAATCATAATAGGAACCATTGATAATGCTGTTGCAACATAAACTGCACCATAATCAGTTCTGTACACTCCCTTTGCAATGGCAGTAAGAAGAGGAACAGTGTACTTTTTCTGTTCGTAAAGTACAACAAGGGGAACAAGATAGCTGTTCCAGGAATTTATAAATGTAAAAATAGACATGGTTGCAATGGATGGTATAATCATGGGAATAACAATCTTGTTGAATATCATGAATTCACTGCATCCATCTATTCTGGCTGATTCAATAATTGAATCCGGCACTGCAGAATCAATGTACAGTTTAACAAAAAATACTACATTTGCATTAGCAATTGAAGGCAGTATTAGGGCTAACAGATTATTTATCAAACCAAATTTAGCTATAACATTAAAAAAGCCAATCAAGCCCAGCTGTGAGGGTACCATCATTGAACCCATCATTATCCAGAACAATATTTTATTTCCCTTAAACTTATATTTTGAAAATCCATAGGCAGTTAAAGCCCCAAAATAAGCAGCTAACAATGTGCTTGACAGGGAAACGATAAGGCTATTTTTAAAGCCCTGCCATATATTTACGCTGGAGCTCATACTTTTGTAATTATTTATAAAATCAGTCCCTGGAAGAAAATTTAGTTTAGTAGATATATCAACGCTTGAGTGTGTAGAGTTCATTATCATTATATAGAAGGGAAGAAAACATACTATTGCTAGTAATAATAGAAAAAAATAAAGGACTATATTTGAAATTAATCTTTTTCTATTAATTTTACGCCTTTTTACAATACTTTTACTTGCTGTTAAGCTCAGATCCATCCTATCCACCTCTATTCATATACTAATCAACTAAAAAAACTGTAGATTATTCAGTAGCCATTTTTTTCGTCATTAGTTTAAATGCAATGACTACAAATGCAACTATCATTATAAATAAGCCCACACCAATTGCAGCACCATATCCCAGGTTATAATTTTGGAAAGCTGTATTATACAGATACATAACCATTGTAAGTGCAGAGGCCTGGGGTGCGCCATTTCCACCTGTAAGGACATATGGAACATCAAACATTGTCATTCCGCCTATGAGTGTTGTTACAACCTGATAGAGCATTGTAGGTCTTAAGCATGGAAGGGTTATTTTCCAGAATACCTGCCATTTATTAGCTCCATCAACCCGGGCTGCTTCAAATAACTCCTCTGGTATGGCCTTTATCCCTGCCATGAAAATAATCATTGTATATCCAAACCAAATCCACCAAAGTGTAAATGATACTGCTCCTCTGGTACAGGCTATACTCTGAAGCCAGTTGATTGGCTCTTTTATCATACCTATTTTCATAAGCAGCATATTAATTGAACCTGACTGCCAGTCAAGAAGGAAAAAAAACAATACACCAACAGAAGCCATTGTAACAAGATTAGGTAAATAGTATATCCATCTAAAAAATGCCTTTCCCCTCAATCTATTCTCTGTTAAAACAACTGCAAGTCCCAGGCCAAATATCATTTGAGGGATGACGCTTGCAATCCACATAATCAATGTATTTCCAATACTTTTAAAGAAATAGGCATCCTGAGCCAGTTTTTTAAAATTATCTATACCAACAAACTCCATTGGTGCCAGACTTCCATCCCACTTGTGAAGACTTAGGAAAAAAGAAAAAAGAATCGGGTAAATAACAAAAATGGCTAGGGCTATAAAAAAAGGTGTAACGAATACATACCCATGGTTATCCTTCCTTATACGACTCAATTTGTAAGCTCCTCCTCCCCAATTAGCTGAAATGCCTTATTAACCCATTGGCAATGAGCTAATAAGGCAAACAATACTAATCTACAGTTATATCCTGAATATTTGCTTTAACTGCTTCCTTAAACTGTTTTATAAAAGTGTCCTTGTCAATTTTCCCTGCAAGGAATGTCTGCATTGTGTCTATGAATGACTTTCTTATTGTATCATCATACTGGGTTATTAGATTTCCATTAATCTTATCAACTGCAGGTCCATAAAGCTTATAGGTATTTTCATTAACTGTCTTGTTAACAAAGCCTGCATCATTTGTTAATTCATTAATAATATCGGTGTTATTAACAAAGTCTCCAGTAGCCTTTGCATGAGCTTTCATATTTTCAGCATCGGTGGAAAGGAACTTAACAAATTCCCAGGCTAATTCCTTATTCTTGCTCTGCTGAGTCATTCCAACCCATGTTCCACCTTCATAAAATGACATGGAATCGACAGTTGCAATTCCCCATCTTCCCTTGTCAGCATTAGCTTTATCATTTACAGCAACAATCCATTGAACTCCCCATGTAGGAATTGCATAACACATGTTTTCGCTGTCTGCAACTGCTGCACTCCAGGCTGGTGTCCACTGTCTTATACCACCTTCAAGCTTTTCATCCCTTAATTTCTTTGCTAAATCAACAAACTCCATCATTTTAGGGTCAATTACTAGTTTCCCATCCTTTATCCATGGATCCTGTCTTGAACCGACATAAACCTTATACAGGTCCTCTGTACCAACCCATAGCTTTACCTTGCCATTACTTGCTTTTTTAAGTGTTCTTGCAGTTTCAAGCATTTTTTCAGGAGTTGAAAGCATTTCGGCTAATGCCTTTGGATCATCTGTTCCCAAATATTGCTTTGCAAGATCTCTCTTATAGCCTATTCCACCAGGACATGCCTGATATGTTAATGCTCTTATTTTTCCATCGCTGCTTTTTCCAATATCAACAGTGTATGGTATTGATTTTCCTGTATATGATTTTGCATTATATGGTGCCTGTGAAATATCCTCAAATAGTCCTGTCATACTTACGAATCTTTTTGCAAATGCATTTTCTGCAAAAAGTACATCAGGAAGTCCTGTACCTGATCTTAATGCTGCAGTTACCTTATTCTGATATCCTAAATCAGTATCTGCAGTTACCTGAAGTTCAACTTTAACATTTGGATACTTGTCAGTAAATTCCTTTACAAGTACTGGTGCCTCGTCCTTATTGAAATGCCATACTACAAGAGTACCTGTAAAATCTTCTGGCTTTTTCTCCTTTGGCTCCTCTGTCTGCTTTGGCGGATTATTAGCAGGCTTATCAGCTTCCTCCTTGTCGCATCCTACAACGCTTAGTGCCAATAAAAATACGCACATGATTATTGAAATGATTTTTTTAAAATTGGACTTGTTCATGCATATCCCCCTCTTTTTTTAATATGACCTATATTAATACCTTTAGATAATATTGATTTTATTATCTAAAATATTATAACTAAAATTATGTTATAGAATTTTGTCATATAAGGGTGTTTTTTCGTGAACGCGTGTTTATTGTAACGAAAAAAATTATATGCTCCTACAGGAATTTCTTATTACCAATTCTAATGGAATTTTATAATTAGCATAAAAGCTATTATCCTCTTCACTTGCCTTAATTAAATTATTTACAGCAATTGAGGCCATTTCAAATAATGGAATTTTAACAGTAGTAAGGGCTGGTTGTAAATACCTTGCAACCTCTATATCATCAAAGCCTACAATGGATATATCATCTGGAATTTTTAAATTTGCCTCCTGAATTGCCCTGATAACTCCAATTGACATACTGTCATTTCCAGCAAAAATTGCTGTTGGTATTTCCCTAGACAGCAGCTTCAATCCAGCCTTATAGCCGCTCTCCTCTGTATAGTTCCCCTTAATTATAAGATTGTTTTTTATAATTATACCTGCATCACTCAGGGCTTTTTTATAGCCCTCTAATCTTAGAAATCCTGTCCTGTGACCCATATCTCCTACTATATGTGAAATTTTTTTATGTCCAAGCTTAATTAGATAATTAGTTGCATCAAAAGCTCCTCCAAAGCTATCGCTGTTAATTAGGATACACTTATTAAAGGTATCCTGTTCATCGTTTATATCCTGTTCTATTACTGCTACCTTGTATCCCTCTTCTATTATCTCCCTTATATCAGGTTCATTGTTGTTGCCTCCAATGAATATTCCTCCTGAAATTGTTTTATTATAGAACATTTCCTTTGCGTTTTTAAAATCCCTGGGTTTGTTAATTAATGAAATGAGTATGTTGTATTGTTGCTTATTTGCTGTGTCGATGACTGCATTTGTGAAGGGTGAAAAATATGAGCTTGTGGTCATTTTATGATAACTAGATTCTTCTTTCATATCTATGATAAATAATCCAATAATTCTGCTTTTCATTCCTGCAAGCATTCTTGCTGAAGCATGTGGAACATAATTATATTTCTTAACTACTTCAAGAACT
Source organism: Clostridiales bacterium (assembly GCA_029240935.1). Taxonomy (GTDB): domain Bacteria; phylum Bacillota; class Clostridia; order Clostridiales; family Caloramatoraceae; genus JARDZI01. The sequence goes on along the minus strand of JARDZI010000039.1, from coordinate 4,064 downwards.
TTATCCCTGGTCTCCTTTGGAACATTCCCATAGTTATTAACAACTCTGGATACTGTACTTCTTGAAACACCAGCAATTTTTGCTATTTCCAGACTATTCATAATAGCACCTCGTTGTATATTTAATCTTGTAAACGCGTGTTTATAGTTTCATATTATACTCATTTGGAATAATATGCAATAGTTTTTAAAATTTTTTTCTTATAAGTAAACTAAAAGAATTGTTGTAAAACTATAATTAGCTGTCTCCCTATAGAAATTACTTCTAGAAGGAGACAGCTATCGTTTCTGAAACTTCTTCTCAGGTGGCTGTCGCCATGGCAGCGCTACTTTTTTAGATCAAGATATGAATATAATGTGTATTTTGATATTCTAAAGTATTTTGCAATTTTATCACCTGATTTAGTTATAAGCATTGCTCCTCTCTGGTTCAGGAACTGAATGGCCTTAATTTTCTCTTCCTTGTTCATCATAACAGCTGGTTTTCCAATCAGCTTCACAGACTGGTCGATCAAGTCTTCAAGAAGATCACTTACATTAATTGCAATCCTCTCAGGCTCACTTTGGCTATCCTCAGAACCATAGGCTATAAGATCCTTCAAAGCAGCCTCAGCCATGGTAAAGGCTGAAATATCATAATTAATGCCCATAATAGCCGAAACCTTCCCCTTGTTGTCACGGATGTACATGGTAGATGATTTTAATATCCTTCCATCTGAGGTTTTTGTAAGATAGCAAAGGTGATTTTCCTGACCTAAACCGCCCTTCTTCAGCTGCTCCAGCACAACATGTGAGGGTCCGTCCCCAACCCTCCGGCCGGTAACATGTCCATTTTCTATGGCAACAATGGAGTGGTCAGTACTTTCTTCTGAAACCTTGTGTAATACGACCTCACAATTAATGCCAAACTGAGCCGCTATACCCTTTGCAATTTTTTGCAATTCTTCAAACTCTATATCCTTTAACATATACCCTCCAATTATTAAATAAAATTGATTTACTTATATTATTTATATAATAACACAAAATAATTACTAATCGCCACCTATTCCCTAAATAATTTTTAGGTACTAAAAAAAATTGTTTGACTTCCCTGTTTTATATGATATTATAAAAATAGATAATAAAAAAACATTAAATATATAATTTTATAGGAGGTGCTTTATGAACGTTAATTTTGAACAAATCAAATCTGCAGCCGAAGGATATAAGGAGGACATGAGCAAATTTCTTCGTGACCTTATTGCAATTCCCTCTGAATCCTGCGAGGAGGAAGGCGTTATCAGAAGAACTATCGCAGAAATGGAAAAGCTAGGCTTCGATAAAGCCGAAATTGACCCAGAAGGAAATGCATTAGGCTGGGTGGGAACAGGCGACAAAATAATTGCTTTTGACGGACACATTGACACTGTAGGAATTGGTAATATAAATAACTGGGAGCATGATCCATATGAAGGTTATGAAACCGATGAGGTTATCTACGGACGTGGAGGCTCAGACCAGGAAGGCGGAGTTGTTTCCGCAGTATATGGTGCAAAAATCATGAAAGACCTTAACCTTATACCTGAGGGCTACAAAATCCTTGTAGCAGCAACAGTACAGGAAGAAGACTGTGATGGTCTTTGCTGGCAATACATACACAATGAAGACGGCATAACACCTGAATTTGTTGTTTCCACTGAACCTACAGATGGCGGTATATACCGCGGCCACCGTGGTCGTATGGAAATCCGTATTGATGTAAAGGGTATTTCCTGTCATGGATCTGCACCTGAACGTGGCGATAATGCTATATACAAGATGGCTGATATTCTTCAAGACGTACGTGCATTAAATGAAAATGATGCTGAAGAAGGTACTGAAATCAAGGGTCTTGTTAAAATGCTTGATCCAAAGTATAATCCTGACAACTATGAGGATGCAAATTTCTTGGGTAGAGGAACAGTTACTACTTCCCAAATTTTCTTTACATCACCTTCACGCTGTGCTGTTGCAGATTCCTGCTCAGTATCCCTTGACAGACGTATGACTGCCGGTGAAACTTGGGATTCCTGTTTAAAGGAAATCGAAGACTTGCCAGCATGCAAGAAATATGCTAAGGATGTAAAGGTTTCTATGTATATGTATGACCGTCCAGCATGGACTGGTTTAAAATATGAAACTGAGTGCTACTTCCCAACATGGATCAACAAGGAAAGTGCTGCCCATGTTCAAGCAATTGCTGATGCTCACAAAGGACTTTACGGTGATGAACGTCTAGGAAATGAAGGTGCAATGCATCTACGCCGTCGTCCTCTAATAGACAAATGGACTTTCTCCACAAACGGAGTATCCATACAGGGTCGTTATGGAATACCTTGTGTAGGCTTTGGTCCAGGAGCTGAATCTCAGGCTCATGCACCAAACGAAATCACATGGAAGGAAGACCTTGTTCGCAACGCAGCTGTATATGCAGCAACTCCAGCAATGTACAAGGAAGAAAATAAAACTGATGATGTTACACAATTCCGTGCAGGAAAAACAAACAATAACATAAAATAGTAACTTAGAGTGACAACCAGGTCACAAGTCACATGCTGAAGCAGCTTGTGACTTGTGACCTGGTTTTTTTCATACACTTCATTCAATTGGAATATAAAGATACAGTAGAGAATTATCCCGGTTTGATTTAAAATCACAATCATAATATTCAAAGTCATAGTTTTCTCTAATCCTCAGACCTGAATTGGGAATATGTGTAGAATATATTTCAGATATGCTCTTTGGTACAGTTTCGATAATAGCTTTTATCGGAAATACCCCATATTTTGACCCAGGCACCTTACGGATGGCGGTTTCAGCAGGGAGGTTGTCCTCAGCGCTAACCTCTACTCCTGCAAGATATCTGAAGTTACCCATAGGTGGGCTTTCCTCATAATCTTCAAATCCATAGCACACACTGTCATTAATTCTGTTTGGTATGCTGCCCATATATTTACTAAATATGTTCCACAGCTTGGGAACTTCATAATTTGTATTTTGCCCTCTGTACTCCAGTCCTGCTATTATAAATCTCTCCCTTTCAACTATGAAAGGTTCTACATATGCACCTAGGGATTTCAAGCTTAGCATCCCCTCGGATAAGGGAAGCTGCTCTATGTTTTTATATTCTATTTTATTGGTTCTGTATAAATTCGGAGTAATATCATACACTTCCTTGAATGCCCTGGTAAATGCCTCCTGGGAGTTGTAAGCATACATGAAGGCTATATCTATTATTCTTATATCTGTCTTTATTAAAAGCCTGGCTGCTTCTGTAATTTTTCTTCTTCTGACATACTCATTAATGGAATAGCCGAGAATAGATTTAAACACTCTCATGAAATGAAATTTAGAAAAACTGGTACAACCTATTATCCTATCTAGGTTAATATCCTCGGTTAGATTCTTTTCAATGTAGTCAACAGCCCTTAATATACTATCATAGTAATAATTCATTTCAATCCCACCCACAAAAAATATAAGAAGTATTATACAAATTATAACACTTCTTACATAAGTCAATATAGCATTATTACACTCTCTTCCACATATTAGGATTGGATTTTTCCAAGGAAAACTGTGCCTTGTATTCTGTTACACCAGGGTTGCAGTCAAAGCTAAATTTGTGCCATTTGTTCAGCACCGGAGATCCAAAGCATATATCAGCTTCTATATTTGTCACATCAAACAGCATGGCCCACAGCGTCCCAAGTACATCTTCATAATAATGACAGGCCAGGCCTTCAGGCATATGCTTTGAAAGCACATCCCTCAATTCTTCCTTATTATTTTTTTCTTCTCTATCAAGCACTTTAGTCATCACATTGTATCTGTCCAGGGAATGCTGCATTCTGTTTCTAACATACCCCTGCATCCCATCCAGAGTATAATGGTTTGTAGAACATAGGTATGAATCTTCAGTATCAGGTGTAATTCTTTTATATATTTTAGTTGAATTGCTTATCTCAGCCAGTACAGCATGGTTATACTTGTCAGCTATGATTAAGTTGCAGTAGGATGATATGGGAAGCTCATTTATTAATT
>JARDZI010000324.1 GCA_029240935.1 Clostridiales bacterium | reverse complement strand
TGGTGGCAATCAACAAAAAGTTATTCTAGCTAGGTGGCTAGCAACAAATCCAGAACTTCTCATTTTAGATGAACCTACAAGAGGAATTGACATAGGAACAAAAGCTGAGATTCAAAAAATAGTCGTACAGCTTGCGGATGAAGAGATGGCAGTTATATTTATCTCATCTGAAATGGATGAAATGCTCAGGTGCTGTACCCGAATGGCTGTATATAGTGAAAAACAGAAGCTAGGTGAAATTGAGGGTGATGAAATATCTGAGCAAGAAATAATGAAAATGATTGCAGGAGGTAAATAACTATGAATAAATTGGTTAAATCACGTTTGTTTTGGCCACTTATAGCATTAACGGTATTACTCCTATTTAATGCCATATTTACAAAGAACTTCTTTAGTATTCAAATCGTAGATGGCCATTTATATGGAAATGTTATTGATATACTTAAGAATGTAGCCCCGCTTGCACTGTTAGCCATTGGAATGACAATGGTTATTGCAACAGGGGGTATAGATATTTCGGTTGGGTCAATAGTTGCTATTTCAGGAGCATTAGCTTGCAGCATTATAGACGGGAGAATGAAAAGCTTTGGAAATAGTCTGTTAGTTGCGTTAATTATAGCACTTGCAGCAGGCATTATATGTGGGATTTGGAATGGTATTTTAGTAGCTAAAGTAAAGATTCAGCCAGTTGTAGCCACACTTATTTTGATGACAGCAGGCAGAGGTATTGCACAGCTCATTACAAACGGTAAGATTGTTACAATCAACTCGGCAGAAATGGTTAATGAATACTATTTTATTGGTGCGGGTTATTTGGCAGGTATACCATTCGCTGTGTTCATTGTTTTAATTGTTTTAGCAGGCGTCATGATCTTCGTGAAAAGAACAGCATTTGGACTATTTCTTGAATCTTTAGGAACCAATAGTCGTTCAAGTCATTTGGCAGGGATAAAAGTTGACAAATTAATATTAATAACGTATATCATTTCTGGTTTTATGGCAGCACTTGCAGGTATTTTAATTAGTTCAAATATAAAAGGTGCAGATTGTAATAATGCAGGGCTATTCATTGAACTAGATGCTATTTTAGCCGTAGCTATTGGTGGGAATTCACTAAATGGCGGGAGATTTTCAATAACAACAAGTATTGTAGGAGCACTTGTTATACAATGCCTTACAACAACAGTTTATGCTCTTGGGGTTCCGCCTCAGATTATATCGCTTGTAAAAGCTATTGTTATCATCGCCATTTGTTTATTTCAATCTAATAAGTTTAGAGAGGCAGCATTTGGACGCTTTAATCATACTAAAAAAAGAAAAAATCTCTTGGCGAAGAAGGGAGCACAAATATCATGATCAATGGCATATTAAAAAAGAACTTTTCTATCATTATAACCATATGTTTGTTTCTTGCCCTTTTTATAATAGGTTCAGTTACATATAAAGGATTTTCAAATGCACAAGTGTTTTTAAACTTACTTGTAGATAATGCTTATCTGATTATTGTTGCAATTGGTATGACATTTGTCCTTATAAGTGGAGGGATAGATATATCAGTTGGCTCAGTTGTAGCATTTGTATGTATGTTTTCTGCCGATTTATTACAAAAAGGCTGGAATCCTCTTGGGGTTATGCTGCTTTCACTTATAATAGGAACCTTTGGTGGCTATATAATGGGGTATATGATTCATCACTATGGCGTTCAGCCCTTCATAGCAACCCTTGCTGGTCAATTCCTTTATAGAGGGATATGCTATGTCATTAGTACAGAGTCTATAAGTATTACAGATCCAACATATTCTTTTATAGCTAACTACCAAATTAAATTAGCGCCCAAAATGTATATATCTATTAGCGTTGTGATAGCAGCTCTAATAGTTATCATCGCAACAGTAGTTTTAAAATATACAAAGTTTGGCAGGAATATTTATGCACTTGGAGGCAATGAACAGTCAGCTAGTCTTATGGGGCTTCCTGTAGCAAGAATTAAAATCGGAGTTTATGCACTGAGTGGATTTTGTGCAGCACTTGGTGGTATTGTCTTTAGTTTTTACACATTATCTGGCTATGGACTTCAAAATATTGGACTTGAAATGGATGCTATAGCATCAGCAGTAATAGGAGGAACACTTTTAACGGGTGGAGTAGGTACGGTTATTGGGTCTATGTTTGGTGTACTGATTCAAGGAGTTATTCAGACGATTATTATTTTTCAAGGTAATCTTAGCTCATGGTGGACTAAAGTTGCAGTAGCGGCATTATTATGTTTGTTTGTAGTTCTTCAAAGAGTTCTTGAAGCCAGAGGACAACGGATTAAGCAGGTTAATGCACCAAAAAAGGAAACAGTCGTATCAAAATAAACAGGTCGATGAGATGATACAGAAGAGGAGATAATGCAGATGAAAACATTAATAGTGAATGCATTAAGAATGAATAGTAAAACTACTGGTAAAAGCAGTAGTCAAACTAATAACAAAGGCAGAATGAGATTATCAACTCAATTAATTATTTTATTATTAGTGCTAAGCATTATTCCAACAGCTGTATTAGGTTTTATTGTAAAAGGGAAAATAGAGGGATCTATCAGGGACTCCGTAGGTGTATACTCCCAAAAAATGATAGAGCAGTTAGCAACTAATATGAATTATACTTTGCAAGACATTAAGGATGACACCAACACCTTAGTATATAGTGATGAGGCCATTCATTACATTCAGGAGTACTATCAGCTTGATGCACAGCAGTTAGATGAACTGGAAGCACGCTTTGGTGCAAAGGCGGTAGAAACGATATCTAACAATAAATACTTAAAAGGTATATTTATACTTTATGAAGATAAAATCATATTCAAAAAAGACGCTACTTTAGGAACAGAGTCAAATCTTAAGGCTCTGGATAAATACCTGGTAAGTAAAGCATTTCTAGATTCACAGGAGTATAAAAATATTCAGGCATTAAGCGGAAATAAACAATATTGGTTTAAGCTGTTCAATGAAGAAGCTAATGGCATTTACGTAGGAGAAAGATTTAAGAATAGCGAAGGTAACAATATTGTCGTTATCTTTACTATAGATAGTTCCCATTACACAGACCTGCTTAAAATATCGAGCATAGATGCCGAAATTCCTATTTTAATGATAGATAAAAACACTCGCATTATTTTATCAGATAATGAATCTCTAGTAGATAATAAGGATTTTGAAGCACAATTTGGTAAGTATATAACCTATATTAACGGGCTGGCAAAAGAGAGTGCCACATCTGTTTATGAGAATAAACTTATTACTTTTTCAACATTAGATAATGGCTGGAAGGTTGTTTTGAATGGTGACATTCCTGTGCTTATGAAGAATCTCTATTCAGTATGGGATCAGCTTATGATGGTGATGATTTTATTTATATTTCTTATAGTAAGCGTTAGTATTTTCTTTTCAAGAAAGATATCAGGGCCTATCAGCATTATGTCAAACTATATTAAACAAATAGAGAAAGGTAATTTAGAATGGGGTGACAAACTTAGTCAAGAAGTACCTGGATATAATAGAGAGATTAAAACGCTGAGAGATGGGCTTATCAGTATGATAAGTGCTCTTAGAAACATTATCATTGAAACAAAAGAGGTAACAAGTATTGTCGAAAAAAATATGCTACAATTGCAGATGATAGCACAAAATACGACATCATCAGCTTCAGATGTAGAACTTGCAGTAGATAATATCGTGGTAGGAGCTATAACTCAAAGTAAACAAATAGAAAACTCTTCGCTTTTAATGGATGAGCTAAGCGGCTTTATTAACCGTGTCAATGAAACGATGAATGCCATAAAAAAAGCGTCTCATACGACTAGTGGTATGAGTGAAAGCGCTAAAGAGGAAATGGATATTTTAATAGAGAATACTCATTCTACAAATGGCATAACGCAAGTTGTAAGCAGAGATGTTGAAGTCTTAGGTAAAGAAGTGAGTAACATAGGAAATATTCTTCATATTATGAAGTCTGTTAATGA
>JARDZI010000038.1 GCA_029240935.1 Clostridiales bacterium | reverse complement strand
GTTCTTCAATAGTAGGTAGTTATTCAGGAGGTAGTGTTATTGATATTACTGGCCAATCAGGCAGTTTTCTACAAACTGGAAAGGGCTACATAGCATCTGCATACACACAAAAGTATACTGCCCCATCCATACCTTCTAGAGGAGATTCAGACCCTATTGTATATACTGATTATATACAAGTAAATGAGGACACACCTTTATTGATGGATGTAGATGGTGCTAGTGACGAAAGATATGCTGTTGTAGGTAAAACCTATGGAGTAGTGGGACAAGTAAATGGTTACTATAAAATTAAAATCGGAAAGATGTATGGTTATATACCTTCATCAAAGGCCACAGTTGTAACAACTACACCAAAAAATAAAATATCCCTTGCATGGCAATATGTTTATGCAAAGGCATCAAATGCAACATATTATAATGATGCTAATAATCATGTAAGAAAAAGCTCAGCAGACCTTGGACTTGATGTGATTTCTCCTACATGGTTTTATATGACAGGAAGTGCTGGGTCACCATCAACAATAAATGCTGTTGAAAAGGCTGATAAGGAATATGTAAGGATTGCTCATAGAAATGGTTATGAGGTATGGGCATTATTTCAGGAGTTTAATAGTGATAGAGCCTACAAAACCTTCTACGACAGTGCAGTCAAGGCTAGAGTAATCAATCAAATTGTTAGCTTTGCACTTCAATATAATGTTGATGGAGTTAATATAGATTATGAAGGGCTTGGAGGAATTGCAGCAAACAAAGAGGGATTCACCCTATTTGTCAGGGATCTTTCAGCACAGTTAAAGGCCCTAGGCTTAAATGTTTCAGTAGATGTAGTAAAACCAACAGTTGGTTCAATTTATTCAAGCTTTACAGATAGACCAGCTCTTGCAGGCTATGTGGATTATTTAGTATACATGGCATATGATGAGCATTATGCAGGAGCTAAGACAGCAGGGTCTGTTGGTTCATTCCCTTGGGTTGAGAAGGGATTAAAGGATATTATTGCGCAGGGCGTTCCAAGGGAGAAAATAATTCTAGGAGTGCCATTCTATTTAAGAGATTTTACAGTAATGAATGCATTGCAGCCATATGATGCTGTCATATTCTCACAGGATGGAGTACTATATAACAAACCTTTTGAATATGAGAACAAGCTGTTAGATATAAACATTGGATATACATACAAATATTTAGAAACAGTTCCTGGATGGTATAAGGTGGAATTAGCAGGTGATACTGCATACATACCCCAAAGTGATTCAGTACATGCAGGTGCAAACACCAACCTTAAGGAGGCTGGCTCTTCCCAAAATATTGTGTTCCCATATGATACAGTGGTGATGAAAGAGCAGAGCAATGTGTACCAGCAGCCATCACAAACTGCCGGGGTTATTGGAAGTATAAATACAGGGTATGCATACAAATTAATTGAAGCTACTCAAGATTGGTATAAGATAGATTATAATGGTACAGAGGCATATATAATGCAGAAGAGCGGTACATTTCTTCCTCAATATACATCACTTGGGGAGGCGGAAGCATCAACTGCTATTTTGGCACCAAGTGAAACAATAATAGTTAAAAGTGAGACAGGCCTATATAAACAGCCAATGAATGGAGAAAGTCAAAAGGCAGCAGATGTTAAGGTTGGTGAATCATTTAAATATTTAGGCACTGTTCCAGGTATGCAGGATTGGTACATTGTTGATTATAAAGGAGCACAGGTATATGCATATAAAAATCACACTTCTTTTATCAGTGCAAATACATCAACAAGTTCATCAGTTGTTAAATCAAGTGCAGTATCCCTCAAAGGAACCCTTGATAAGGTGAAACAATATGGAGGAAGAACATACTATGATGCTGTTGCAAAGCAAAATGTTGCCCAGTATTATGTAGATGGTTACTGGCATATAGTGTGGCTTGAGGATACTCATTCTATGGCCTGGAGAATGGACCTAATCAATGATTATGGATTAGCAGGTACTGGAGCATGGGATTTAAATTGGAACCCACCAGCTGACATATATCAATTAATTAAATCAAAACTGAAGTAAAATAAATTTTATTTAAATGAGGAAACCACTAATGATTCTATTTGGAATTATTGGTGGTTTCTTTAGTAATTAAGATAGATTATTGTTATAATATATGTAATACAACATTGGGGGAATAATCATGAAAGTATATGCACTTGTTGGACGGAGTGGAACAGGTAAAAGTCATAAGGCTCAAATTGTCGCTGGTATGCATGACATTGAATATATATTGGATGATGGCTTACTTATTAGGGGCCCTAAGGTTTTAGCAGGAATCTCTGCTAAAAGGGAGGATACTAGAATTGGAGCAGTAAAGAGGGCTATATTTGTAAATCCAGAGCATAGATGTGATGTGAAGAAGGCAATAGTGGAAAATGAACCTGATAAGATACTTGTGATTGGAACCTCGGAGCATATGATACACAATATTATGCATGTGCTAGGCCTAGGCAAGGAGTATGAATTAATAAGAATTGAAGACATTTCCGAGGCTGAGGAAATCGCAACTGCAATTAAACTAAGGCGTGTTAAAGGAAAGCATGTTATACCTGTACCAACCTTTGAGGTAAAGAAGGATTTTTCCGGATATTTTATTGATTCCATAAAGCAATTAGTAAAGAAAAATGAAAAGAGTGTTGAGTCCTATGAAAAAACAGTAGTAAGACCAACCTTCAGCTATTTAGGCAAATATGAAATAAAGGATACAGTACTTAAGTCCATTACAAGCTATTCGGCTCTTGAGGTAGATTTGGTCCATAGGGTAGCTTCAGTGGATATAGAAAGCAGTAAAGAAGGCATTATAGTAACTACAAGTGTCATACTTATTATGAAAGGACAATTGTACAAAATTGCAGAAGAAGCGTCCCATAAGATAAAAAACAGTTTGGAATATATGACTGGTAAAAACGTATTGGGAGTTAACATAATCATAAAGGGTATTAAAGTTGACGGGGAGTGATATTATGAATTTGGATATTGAAAAATATTCTGAAGGTATAGTTATAAAAAATGTTAAGGATTTTGAATTGAAACATATATTTGATTGTGGGCAATGTTTTAGATGGAATGAAGATGAGGATGGAAGTTTTTTAGGTATTGCACAGGAAAGAGCAGTAAGGTTCATAAAAAAGGACAATGATATTTATATAAAGGGTGGAAATATTGGGGATAAGGATTTGTGGACTGAGTACCTTGATTTAAAAAGGGACTATGGAGAGATAAAAAATGAGCTTTCACAGGATGGCATTTTAAAAGAAGCCATAAAGCATGGAGAAGGAATAAGAATATTAAACCAGGAGCCCTTTGAAATAATTATATCATTTATAATTTCTGCAAATAATAGAATACCTATGATAAAGAGAGCGGTTCAAAATATAAGCAGGGAATTTGGAAAAAGGATAGAGTTTGACAAGGGGGAGTATTATACCTTTCCTAATCCTTTTGAACTTTCAAAGGCTAGTGCTTTGGACCTCCAAAGGTGTGGTTGTGGCTTTAGAGCTCCATATATTGTAGAAACCACAAGAGAAATAGCTGAAGGAAGAATTAATATAAATGAAATTAAGAATATGGAAACTGATAGAGCACATAATGAGCTTGTTAAGCTTAAGGGTATTGGACCTAAGGTTGCAGACTGTATATTGCTATTTTCAATGGGAAAGCCGGATGCTTTTCCTGTGGATGTATGGGTGAAAAGAGTAATGCAGTATTTCTATTTAGCCCCTGATGTAAGCTTGAAAAAAATTAGAGACTATGGAAGGAATAAATTTGGAAGCCTTGCAGGATTTGCTCAACAATATTTATTCTATTATGCAAGAGATTTAAAGGGTAAGGAAGGACTAGAAAAATAATTTTTTAAAATGATATTTTTAAGAAATTATGTTAATAATTATTAATAAGAGGAATAAAAAGTACTGAACAATTACAGTACTTTTTTTATACCTATCCAAACCATTGATATACTGGTTGGCCGTGGGCAGCTAACGCTAGGGCTGGGATTTAATAATTATGAGAAGAGGTGCTTTATGAAAAAAGTTCCCCATAAAGAAGTAATAAACTTAAATGCTATAGCACCAGAAACCTTTGCAATTAATGATGATGAAATATCTTATTTTGATAGGACAAATAGGTATGAGGGGAGGTTTTACAGACTTGGTAAAAAGGCAGAATATTTAGTAACAGAGGTTGATGAATCCCAAGGAGTATTAACCCATGAGGGTGAGGAACACCTAATCAATATAAATAAAAATTATACAAGGATAGAAAGGCTATCAGACTCTGGTGAATGGTTAGAAATCATTAACCTTGAGGGGATATTTTTTGACCTTAAAAAAAACGAGTCAGCTATTTATGCATGTCTTGGGAACGAAAACTCATCCACAATTATTAAAATTTTTAATAAAGAAGGCAAGGTACTAAATGACATAAGGCCTGAAAATATCATTTTTGGCAGCTCAATTTGTCTTCATAGCGAATACATATACTTAGGATCGATTGATAAAAGTAATAATTTCAAAATTTTTAAATTAAACTATTTAGGGAATACTGAAGCTTTTTGGGATATAAGAATAAATAGCCAAAATAGAATAATAAGCAAGATTTGTATATACTACAATTATGTTTTTATGCTTATTGCGGGAAGAAAAAATAGCTTGGTTATATTAGATAGGGTAGATGGGAGTTATAAGGAAATATTCTCAGATAGGCTTGGTGTAAATAATATTATAGATTTTGACATATATAATGATAACATATACATACTCAATGGCAGAAATATTTATTCCTGGAAATGTGGGGATATAACCTGCATTGAAAGCAGTAAGGCTTCTATTAACCTAGGTCTTTCTCTTGATTTGCTATACTACAGATATCATATTTATTCTAAAGGACTAAGAAACCAAATCAAATTTGGCTTATTTGCAGCTGTTATTCCATCCTTATTAGTATATATTTTTTTAAGCAATAGGTTTTCCCAGTACATTAATAATTTTGATTTATTGAGAACAACCTTATATCTATATATGATATTTTCCTATTTTATAGCTTCAATAAAAAACATATTTACTATGGTGGAAAAAGAACGGAGAATTGAATACTTGTTAAGTATTTCCAAGGAATATGAAATTAAAAAAAACTTTCAAGTGCCCTTGCTTTTTGGAGTGACTACCTTTGCTATGGTTGAGTTTGGAATGCTTCCTAAATCAAACCTAGTTACATCTATTATAGTATTAATATTAACAGGAGCACTATTTTATGGTGTTGAGTATTTGTGTATAAAAAATATTAAAACCATGAACCAGGACATGGTTGTGGAGCTTTTAGAGGATGTGGATATACAAACCTTCGACTATATAAGAAAGGTTGTCAAAAACTTAAACCAGGGTCATACAGAAAAATTTTATATTGAAATAAAATCAAGGAAAAAAGTAAATGAGAAATCCATAGAGCCATGGAAAAATACCAGAAGTTATATATTTGGGGAAAATGTAATAGTTTATTTGGAGGATAACAAAATAATTGCTGAAATGGATTTATCAAAACGAGACATAAAATACTCACGATTTAGCATAATAATGGATTATGTGTGTTTTATTAAATCTATTGTAGATATACAAGAAATACAGGTTGAATACACTAAAAAACATATTTAAGTTTAAATTTAATGGAATATGTTCCAATTTATTGGATAAACTATGTAATGGCATTTGGAAATATTGTTAAGGTTCTGTTAGATTTGTGAAAATATGAGAAAATGTATGAAATAAGAAGGTAGGACTAGATAATGAGACGTAAATTTAGAATATGATGATTTTAGTTATCTATGCCAATTTGATTATGTATAGGTTTTTAATTTAATATAATAATGTAATTAGCACTCAACAGTGGTGAGTGCTAACAAATAGATCAAAAATTTAATTAACATAAATTACATAAGGAGGGGTTTTAATGAAACTAAGACCATTAGGTGACAGAGTAGTTATTAAAAAGGTTGAAGCTGAGGAAACCACAAAAAGTGGTATAGTACTTCCAGGAACAGCAAAAGAAAAGCCACAGGTAGCAGAAATAATTGCAGTTGGACCAGGTGGAGTAATAGATGGCAAGGAAGTAAAAATGGAAGTTAAAGTTGGAGACAAGGTAATCTTCTCAAAGTATTCAGGAAATGAAATCAAAATGGATGGAGAAGAATACACTATTCTAAAACAAGACGATCTATTAGCAATCGTTGAATAATTAAGCTTAAGGAAGGGGAGATTTTAATGGCAAAGGATATTATGTTTGGTGAAGACGCTAGACGTTCAATGCAAAAAGGTGTTGATAAGCTAGCTAATACAGTTAAAATAACACTTGGACCAAAGGGAAGAAATGTAGTACTTGATAAAAAATTTGGAGCTCCACTTATAACAAATGATGGGGTTACAATTGCTAGGGAAATAGAGCTTCAGGATCCATATGAAAACATGGGAGCTCAGCTGGTTAAAGAAGTTGCAACAAAGACTAATGATGTTGCAGGAGATGGAACTACAACAGCTACATTGCTTGCACAGGCAATTATTAGAGAAGGCTTGAAAAATGTTACAGCAGGAGCAAACCCAATGCTAATAAGACAAGGTATTGCTAAGGCTGTTGAGGTTGCTGTTGGAGAAATCAAGAAGATTTCAAGAGGCGTTGAAGGCAAGGAAGATATAGCTAGAGTTGCAGCTATTTCAGCAGGGGATGAAGAAGTTGGTAAGCTTATTTCAGATGCTATGGATAAGGTTGGCAACGAAGGAGTTATAACTGTTGAAGAATCAAAATCAATGGGAACAGAGCTTGATGTTGTCGAAGGTATGCAATTTGATAGAGGTTATGTAAGTGCATACATGGTAACTGACTCAGAAAAGATGGAAGCAAATCTTGATGATGCATATATACTTATAACTGATAAGAAAATATCAAGCATTCAAGATATATTACCGGTTCTAGAGCAAATAGTTCAACAAGGTAGAAAATTGTTAATAATTTCTGAAGACATAGAAGGAGAAGCTTTAGCTACACTTGTAGTTAATAAATTAAGAGGAACATTTACATGTGTTGCTGTTAAGGCACCTGGCTTTGGAGACAGAAGAAAAGAAATGCTTCAGGATTTAGCAATATTAACTGGTGGTACAGTTATTTCAGAGGAACTTGGAAGAGAATTAAAGGATACAGAAATATCAATGCTTGGCCGTGCTGAGAAAGTTAAGATTTCAAAGGAAAACACTACTATCGTTAACGGCAAAGGAGAAAAAGAAGACATTAAAGCTAGAGTATCACAGATAAGGGCACAAATTGAAGAAACTACTTCAGATTTTGATAGAGAAAAGCTTCAAGAAAGACTTGCTAAGCTTTCAGGTGGAGTTGCAGTTATAAAGGTTGGAGCGGCTACAGAAACTGAATTAAAGGAAAAGAAACTTAGAATCGAAGATGCACTTGCTGCAACAAAGGCAGCAGTTGAAGAAGGAATTGTTCCTGGTGGTGGAGTTGCTTATGTTAATGCATTTAAAGCGGTAGCAGCACTTTCACTTGAAGGAGAAGCTAATATTGGTGCATTAATAGTTAAGAGAGCTCTTGAAGAACCAGTAAGACAGATAGCTGAAAATGCTGGTTATGACGGTGGAGTTGTAATTGAAAAGATTAAAAACAGCGAACCAGGTATAGGATTCAACGCACTAAATGAAACATATGTTGATATGATAAAAGCTGGTATTGTTGATCCAACTAAGGTAACAAGATCAGCACTTCAAAATGCTGCATCAGTTGCTGCAACCTTCCTAACAACAGAAGCAGTTGTAGCAGACCTACCAGAAAAGAAAGAAGCAGGCGGAATGCCAGGCGGCATGCCAGGTGGAATGGGAGACATGTATTAAGAAACACAGTCCCGGAGATTACCTCCGGGGCTTATTTTATTATATAAGCAGTTATACATTTACAGGTAACAGCTTATGAAGTATTGTGCATTAGAGTCAGCAATAAAGGTGCTTAAAAATAAAAACTATTATGAAGCTTGGAAATTCAAGAGTGTGAATTGTATTTGGATTTAATAACTGCCTTTAATGGCCTTAGAATTTATACTTTTATGATAAATGGCTTATGCAAATACTTTTTAGGAATAAAAAAGTGGATTAGTATAAAAAAAATGTAAAAAAATGAAGGAAAATAGACAAATAAATCGAATATAGAATTATTGTGTTCTATATAATTCAAGAAATGCAATAAGAAAGGTTTAGGTAATGAGGTTTTAAGTAAAAAGGAGGGGTATTTATGAAAAGTCTAAAAACAAAGATGATGATTTATCTTGGAAGTCTATTACTGTTAGTTTGTGCGGGATTTGGGGTTATCTCGTATATAACATCTTCAAATGCTTTAATAGCAAATGTTCAAGAATCGTTGCCACAGTTGGCAAATCAAACTGCCATGGTAGTAGAGAGCAGAGTTGAAGGACAGCTTGATATTTTGGAAGCACTTGCTAATGAAACTGAAATAAAGGATGTGAGTTTAGAGTGGGAAAGTAAACTTGATATCCTACAGGATCAAATTAGTAAAAGAGACCATATGAGTATGGGTATTGCTGATATAAATGGAAGGCTTGTATCAACCGATGGAAAGATATTAGATGTAAAGAATGAAGATTATTTCAAAAAAGCAATTTCTGGTCAAAGGATTATGACAGACCCAATTATAAATACAGAAGATGGTTCAGTAGTTATGAAATATGCAGTTCCAATAAAAGATAACAACCAAATTGTAGGTGCACTAATTGCTGTAACAGACGGCTACTCACTTTGTAATCTTATAAATGACATTACATTTGGTAAAACTGGTAAGGCGTTTATGATTAATAAGGAAGGAACTACTATAGCTCATACTAATAAAGATTTGGTTAAGCAAATGGATAATGACTTTGAAAGTGTAAAGAAGGACCCAAAGCTTCAGTCCTTAGTTAATCTTGAGAAGCAGATGGCAGAAGGTAAGTCTGGTGTGGGAGAATATGAATACAATGGAGTTGTGAAATACCTAGGATTTGCACCTATTGCAAATACTGAATGGTCAGTAGCAATTGCTGCTCCAAAAGCAGAAGTGCTTTCTGGATTGAAGGTTCTTGCATCATCTATATTAACTGCAGCATTATTATTTTTATTACTAAGTTTAGTTGGAGGATTAATAATAGCTAGTTTGATTTCAAAACCTATCACAATAATCGCAGAGCATTTGAAGGTGATATCTACTGGTGACTTTTCAAATGAGTTATCAACAAAATTGATTAATTTAAAAGATGAGTTGGGAATACTAGCTAGGTCCACAGATGTTATGCAAAAGTCAATAAGGGAAGTTGTGAAAGGTGTTATAGCTGAATCCACAAGTGTAGGAGAGGCTGTTAATGCTGCAACTAAGTCTATTTTTGAATTAAACGGAGACATCGAAGACGTTTCTGCTACCACAGAGGAGTTGTCTGCTGGTATGGAGGAGACTGCAGCTTCGGCTGAAGAAATGAACGCAACATCCTCAGAGATTGAGAAGGCTGTACAATCTATTGCAGCCAAAGCTCAGGAAGGTGCTGCTTCAGCTGCTGATATAAATAAAAAGGCAACAGAATTTACAGAAAAATTCCTTTTATCACAGCAAAGTGCCAGTACAATATTCCTAGAGGTTAAGGAAAAACTTGAAAAAGCTTTGATTGAATCTAAAGCAGTTGAACAAATAAATACACTTGCAGTGTCAATACTACAAATTACATCCCAAACCAATCTTTTAGCATTAAATGCTGCAATAGAAGCAGCTAGAGCGGGAGAAGCGGGAAAAGGATTTGCTGTAGTAGCTGATGAAATAAGAAAGCTTGCTGATGATTCCAAAAATACAGTAACACAAATACAGAATATTACTGAAAAAGTGATTCTATCTGTTGATAATTTGTCAACCAGCTCAAATAGTTTACTTACATTTATGGCTAAAGATGTAAATAGAGATTATATGACAATGCTCACTGTTACTGAAGAATATAAGAAAGATGCCATAATGATAGATGGACTAGTAACTGACTTTAGCGCCACCTCAGAAGAATTGGCGGCTTCAATGGGAAATATGCTAACGGCAATAAATGAAATTACTTCAGCAACAAATGAAGGAGCAGTGGGAACTAATAGCATTGCTGAAAAAACAGGAGTTGTTACAAAAAAAGCAGATGATGTGATGGGTCAAACAAGCATATCTAAAGAAAGTTCAGACAAATTACGTCAGATGGTGGAAAAGTTTAAAATATAAAACAAAATATATTTATATGATAAATTAGTATTCAACCTCCAAGCATACAGCTTGGAGGTTTGTGCTAGTTTGCATAGTATAGGCACAAGATTGCTGGCTTTGTTTTTCGTGCCCACTTCTCGTGATTGTGATGAAAGCACATTAGGTTTCATCCACTTTAGGTATTATAAACAGATAATTTTTTTATGGTTTCACAGAGGTTTTGCATTCGAGTACTTTTGCTTAGTAAGATTTAAAATTACATTAACAACCTAATTTTGTAATAGCTTAAGCAAAAAAATACACAGTTAAACTAAGTGTTTCAAAAAATATAAACACCTAGTTTATGTCCTTAACGTTTCGTTGTATAATATAAATAACTAGCTAATCTGTGAACGAAAGAAGGTAATGTTTTTTATGATAAGAACAATAATATGGTTTATATACTTCTGGTTGTATTTGATTTATTTGATACCACACATGATGATGGTTCGGTATTATGATAGAAAAGGTGATATCGTAAAAAGGGATGCTCTTGTAAATCAGAGGGTAAGGCTATGGGCAAGAGCACTAGTAAAACTGGCTGGTGGTAAAATTAGTGTGATTGGCGAAGAGAACATACCAAAGGATAGGTCAGTTGTTTTTATAAGCAATCATCAAGGGAATTTTGATATTCCAATACTTTTGGGGTATATTAATAAACCTAAAGCATTCATAGCTAAAATTGAAACTAAAAAACTTCCTCTGATAAGTTCCTGGATGAGAGAAATGAAGTGTGTGTTTATGGATAGGAAGGATATAAGGCAGTCAGTACAGGCTATTAATGATGGGGCTGAAATATTGAGAGAGGGATACTCACTTGTCATATTCCCTGAGGGGACAAGGAGTAAGGGAGAAAATATAGGGGAATTTAAGCATGGTAGCTTTAAGCTGGCAACTAAAGCAGGGGTTCCAATAATTCCTGTAACAATTAAAGGCTCATATAAAATGATGGAACAAACTAAGTTTATTATAAGACCTGGCAAGGTTGAGATTATCATATCGAAGCCTATTGAAACAGATAATTTGACAAGGGATGAAATTAAGGAACTGCCTGATAGAGTGAAAGGTGTAATCATTAAAGAATTATAGATTTGATATTTTAGAATTAGGCATAATGTAGTAAGAATGGATCTTAGGGTAGCCCCGTTGGTGACAGCCTCATCAGATATCATATTTATAAATCTGATATCTGATGAGGCTGTCACCAACGGGGCTAGCACCAGGATAAATGAAAGTCAGGATGACACTAACGCTGGTATTGACTTTCATAGCAATGACAGGTGCCTTGTTACTCATGACCCCACAAGTGTATCTTGCTAATTAAATAGTTTACACTGCAGGAGAAACATTTTCGAAGGCTAGGTCTTCAACCTGGGGTCTTGCAAGTATCATTGGAGTCTGCTGTGCACTTTGGCCTGCGGGGTTATCTCTTATAATGGCTTTAAGTTCATTTTCTGAATAGGTTATGCCATTGGATTTTCCAAGGAGCTCCACACCTAAATCATTAGCATCAACTATTACACAGTGAATTCCAAGCTTAGCTCTAATATCATTACATACCCTATCAGGATTTTCCGGTAGAAGTATACCCATTTCCTTATAACGATCAAATGCTTTGCCATAGAAGCCATCAATACCTGACACGCCCTTGCCTACAATTTTATAAAAAACCCCTCGTATACCAATTAGCTTGCATAGGCCTGCAAGTAGTGCAGCAAGTATCACTTTAGGCAAGCCTGCGAACTGTATGGCAAGCTGCATCTTATACGGATTATCAACACCAATACCATGCTCGTTTGAGGATGCAAATCTGGATAGAAACCATGCCCATGGGCTAATAATAACATCCTTTGCATGAATGACTCTGTTTTGACAGAGGGATATTATTTTTTCTCCAAGAAACAGAATATCTCCCTCAATATAGATAGGGGATACATATCTTTTTATCAGTTCAATATAGTCTTCACCAATGTCTATGAAGTGAGTTTTTATTGCATGCCTCATGTAAGTCTTATCTTCAACCCTAATGTCCACTTTTTTATTTGGATTTGTATAAAATTCCATGAAATCAACCTCACTAATAAATATTTGTTTTAAGTAATTATGCCCATTATTTAATTGTTTTAAACTTAATGTAAGAGCATAACTAAAAAATCCCTGTGCTATGCACAAGGATTTTTTAATGTATTAATCTACTGATTTTTCAAATACAGCCTTTGTTTTGAATATATTTTTGCGTTTATACAAGAAATATGAAAGGAAGAATCTAAATATTAAATCCATCCCCATTGCACCCCAAATATATATAATATTTAGCTTAAATACATATGTAAATAGTATAGTAAATGGAACTCTAACTCCCCAGAGCCCTGCAAATGCCGTAATCATTGGAACCTTTGTAAAACCAGCACCTCTTAATGCTCCTCCAAATACTCCTGCAAGGTTTTGAGGTATTTGTACAATTCCCATTATTATCAGGTAGTAAGCCCCAAGACTTATTACTGCCTGATCAGTTGTTAATAACCCCATTACCTGTTTTGGAAAGAATATAAGGAAAATAACAGCAAAGGAGGTTATTAGTATAGAACCTTTGGTTGTTTCCTTTAGATAGGCTTTTCCATAATCAGGCTCTTTAGAACCAATGCACTGACCTACTAAGGATGTAGTAACAACACTAAAACCAAATGCAGGCATATAGGATAAGGATTCAGCTTGCATGCCCATTTGGTAGGCAGCAAACGAAACCTTGCCAAAGGATAGCATTGCCCTAGTTAGTATAATTGCTGCAAATTGAAATAATAATGATTCCATTGAGGATGGCAATCCAACCTTAAGGACATCGGTAATTTGTTTGAAATCAAACTTAAAAAAGCTTCTATTTCTAAGAGAGTGTAATATACCATTACTTCTAAAAAGTACAAATAATCCAACCATTGCAGCAGTAAACTGAGCAGCTGCTAAGGACAATCCTGCACCAACTATACCAAGCCTTGGAACTCCGAAGGCTCCAAAGATAAATGTATAGCCTAATACTAAGTTAATCCCATTCATAAGCATTGATATAAGCATAGGAGTTCTAGTGTTTCCTGTACCCTGCAAAGAACCTGAAACAATTAGCATAATTGCTTGAAAGGGTAACCCAAAGGAAACTATACGAAGGTATGATATTGCACTACTTATTAATTCTGGGTCAGGGTTAAAAATACTTAAAATTGATGCACTATTCCAAAATATTATTTGTTGAAGTATTACAACAATTGAAAATGAAGCTAGCAAGGTCTGTTGAACAACAGAGCGAAGTTTCATGTGATTCTTAGCACCGTAGGATTGGGCAACATACACTGTAGCTCCAATGGAAATTCCGTTAAACAAAGCAAATACTATTTGGGTTATTCTATTACCAATTCCTAATGCACTAACTGCATTAGTATCAATTCTTCCAATCATAGCCATAGAAACCATACCTGCAGCCATCTGGAGGACTCTTTCTACAGTTATTGGCAGAATCATATTTAATATTTTTTTCCTAACTAGTTTTATATCAACGGTTTTTTCTTTTTCTGACATATGCGTTCTCCTTACATTGATTTAAAGACTATTTTATTATACCTTAAAACGTTAAAATTGTTTTAACGATTTGAGAATAAAATACTTGTATTTTTGACATTATATCTCTTTATCTTTTGTTTTCTTTCATATTCTTAACTATGTTAATTTATTCATTTATATTGCAACAAGAATACAGTCTTTATAATAAAAACAAAAAAAGTGGGAAAAAATTCCCACTCCTATTATGAGTTTTGTAGCTTCTCAATGCCAATTTTTATCCTTTTAATTGATTCATCCTTACCTAATAATTCTGCTAATTCAGATGCACCACCTGGGGAGGAAGCTTTTCCTGAAAGTGCCGTTCTTACAGGCCATAGCAGTTGGCCATTTTTAATCCCCATTTTTTCAACTAATGCTGTCATTACATTATAAAGTGCATCATTATTCCAATCTGAGAAAGCTTCAAGAACTGGAAGAATACTTTGAAGACTCATTAGAGAGTTTTCGTAGGTAGTTTTCATCTTTTTATGAATATAAAGCTCTATCGAGTAATCAGGAAGCTCCTCAAAGAAATCTATGTGGTCGGGTATTTCCCTCAAAATTGAAACCCTGCCTTGAAGAAGCTCACTTATTTTAACTAGATTTAACCCCTTGCCTTCAATAGACTTATAATAAGGTAGGGCAGCTTTGTGAAATTCCTCTGGGGAAAGCTTTTTAATGTATTCGCCATTCATCCACTTTAATTTTTCACTATCAAATATGGCAGGTGATTTATTTATATTCTTATAATTAAACTGTTGAATTGACTCATTAAGTGTGAATATTTCTTGATTATTTCCTGGATTCCATCCAAGCAAGGATACATAATTCAATATAGCGTCCTTTAAATATCCTTTATCAAGTAAATCCTCAAAGGAGGCATCTCCATTTCTCTTACTGAGCTTTGTGTGTGCATCCTTCATTATTGGTGGACAGTGTACATAAATTGGTACATCCCATCCAAAAGCCTCATATAATCGATTGTATTTAGGAGAGGAGGATAAATACTCATTTCCTCTAACCACATGGGTAATTCCCATAAGATGGTCATCAACTACGTTTGCAAAATTATATGTTGGTAGTCCATCAGACTTTATAAGAATCATATCATCTAATTCAGAATTATCAACTGTTATGGTACCATATATAACATCCTCAAATGAGGTGGTTCCAGACTTTGGATTATTTTGTCTTATTACATAGGGCTCACCCGCAGCAAGTTTACTATCAATCTCTTCTTTTGATAGAAGTAAACAATGTTTGTCATATGTAAAGGTAACCTTTTCAGACTCGGATTTTTCCCTTAGTGCATCAAGTCTTTCCTTTGTACAGAAGCAGTAGTAAGCCTCACCCTTATCAATTAACTTTTTAGCATGCTCTATATATACTCCTCTTCTCTCACTTTGAACATAGGGACCTACAGGGCCTCCAACATCTGGACCTTCATCGTGATTAAGCCCAGTTAACCTTAAGGTATTGTAGATAACTTCAACAGCACCCTCCACATATCTTTCCTGATCAGTGTCCTCTATTCTCAATATAAAATTACCATTATCATGTTTTGCAATTAAATAGGCATATAATGCAGTTCTCAGATTACCTACATGCATGTAACCTGTCGGACTTGGAGCATATCGTGTTCTAACAGTATTTCCAATCATATTATTCACTCCTCTAAAGTATTAATGTTTTCAATAATTCCTATTATATATATGATATACAAGGGTATACAAAAAAGTCAATTGTATGATAAATAATATTAGGGTATAAATATTATATCAAAGTTTTACCTTTATTTAAACAATTTATAATCTATAACAAGGACTCCTTGTCTAACTTAATAAAAAGTATTAGTATGGAATTAATAGTAATAAGGATGGTGGAAAGTATGATTGAAAAAAACTTTTCATTTAAGGATGGAGAAGACCTAGAAATATTTGTTTATAAATGGGAACCAGAGGTAGAGGTTAAACCTATGGGGGTTGTTCAGATTGCCCATGGAATGGCAGAGCATGCAGGAAGATATGAAAGGTTTGCTGAGAAGCTTACAGCTGCAGGGTATACTGTATATGCAAACGACCATAGGGGACATGGAAGAACCGCTGGTGATATTGAAAATGTTGGGTACTGTGGTGAAGATGGCTTCAAATGGATGTTAAAGGACATGAAAGAACTTACCAATATAATAAAAGGAGAAAATCCGGGGCTACCTGTATTTTTATTTGGACACAGCATGGGTTCAATGCTATCCCAGATGTACATAGCTTTATATGGTAATGAATTAAAGGGTGTCATACTATCTGGAACATCTGGAAAGCAAGGCTTTATACTGAACTTAGGAATATTCATGGCTAAAAGACAGATAGTAAAGATAGGAGTTAAAACACCTAGTAAAACCATGAACAAAATGACCTTCGCTAGCTATAATAATGAATTTACTCCAACAAGGACACCATTTGACTGGCTGAGCCGTGATGAAAGGGAAGTAGATAAATATATAAAGGATCCATTTTGTGGAGGGGTATTTTCATCTGGATTTTTCTATGATTTTTTAAGAGGACTCAAGGAAATGCACAGGGTGGAGAATATGGAGAGGATACCAAAAGAGCTTCCTATATATTTTATTTCTGGAGAAAAGGATCCTGTAGGTAAAAATTGCAGGACTATTACAGGTTTGATTGAAGAATATAGAAAGCTTGGTATAAAGGATGTAAGCTATAAGTTTTATAAGGATGGACGACATGAAATGTTGAATGAGATAAATAGGGAT
>JARDZI010000323.1 GCA_029240935.1 Clostridiales bacterium | reverse complement strand
TGTAATAACATCCAATTTGAAGTCCGATGGAACATTAGTAAAAGTAAAATATGGTACAGATATTATTGAAACTGGTTTAAGGAAATTTGGTGCAATTGTAGGTGATTTATCGGAAGTAGGCTCTAATTCGGTTTTAAACCCAGGGACAATAATAGGAAAAAATAGTATCGTTTATCCATTAAGTTCTGTAAGAGGTTATATTCCTGAGAAGAGTATTTCCAAAAACAATGGTGAAATTGTAGAGAGAAAATAAAGCCAAGGAATCGGAATCTCGTATTATTTCAGAAGTTTGGAACATTACACGACAGTTACTGGAGTAAATGTTTATTAAAAGGCGGGATTGATGGATGATTCATGGGGTTATATCATTAAAAATTAAATAGATACAAGGAGCAATAGTATATGAGAAAAACAAATAGATCATTGATATTTCTTAGTATTTTTCTTAGTATAATTTTATTACCTTTGAAAAGTTATGCTTTAAGTAATGATAATAATGAAATAAATCAATTATCAGATAATGATAGATTTAAAATAGAAGAATTTATAGACAAGCAGATGGAAAAGGGTAAAATTCCAGGAATATCTGTAGTTGTGGTTCAAGGAGATAAAACTATTTATCAAAAAGGCTTAGGATATTCAGATATAAAGAGCCAAAAGCCAGTTACCTCTAAATCATTATTTGAATTATGTTCAAATAGTAAAGCATTTACTGCTTTAGGAATCCTGAATTTACAAAAGAATAGACTAATTAAACTTGATGATCCAGCAATTAAATATATTCCTTGGCTTGAGATGAAGTATCAAGGTAAGGTCGCGTTAATAACCATTGAAGAATTATTATATCATACAAGCGGAATACCTGAGAAGACAATAAATAAGATACCAATTTCTAATGATGATAAGGCACTTGAGGAAACTGTAAAAACATTAATAAATGTAGAGCTGGATAGTGAACCGGGAAAAAGATTTCAATATGCAACAATAAACTATGATGTTTTAGGACTAATAATTGAGAAAGTTACAGGGGTAACATACGAAAAGTACTTGGAAGAAAGTATTATAAAGCCAATGGGGTTAAATAATACCTATTTATATAAAAATGAGACTGTCAATGAATATATGGCACAAGGATATAAGATTGAATTTTTAAAGCCACGCTTATATGATGCCCCTGTTTATAGAGGAAATCAGCCAGCTGGATATATTATATCTAATGCTGAAGACATGGCAAAATGGCTTAAAATTCAAATGGGAACATTTGATGGTAGTAAATTCAATAAAGATTTAATTGAGGATTCTCATAAACCTAAAAAAGAATTAAATAGTGGTTTGTACTATGCTAGTGGATGGTATGTTCACACAAAGGATGATGTGGTAATTTATCATCCAGGGAGTAATCCTAATTATTCTTCATTTATAGTGTATAACCCAGAAAAAAAGATTGGAGTGGCAGTGCTTTCTAATATTAACTCTTCATATGTATCAGCAATTGGAGACGGTATTTATGGAATATTGCAAGGAAAAGATTATAACAGAAATATAATGGATTCCAATAAAAGTGCTGATGTTATTTCTATTTTAATTATATGTATTGCAAATTTAATGCTTCTAATTACCTTATATTTTATCCATAAAGCTTTTAGACAGATATTGAGAAAAGAAAGAAAGTACCATAAGAAAGGTATAAAAGGCATTTTGAAAATTAGTTTTTCTCTAATTATCATCATTGGATTAAGTTGTTGCTTATATCTAATTCCATATATTTTTAAGGGCGTATCATGGGAATTTGTTTATATATGGTATCCTAAAAGTATAAAAATCGCACTTTATTTTGTATATACAAGCATTTGGGTATTGTATACATATTTATTTATTACAAGTTTTTATAAAAAAGTTTCATAAATAGAGATTGAACGAATAAATAGTTCATATAAATTGTAAACTACGGCTCGGAGGCGTCGGCAACAAGAAATGGTTGGCTTTTTTATTGTAAAAAATGAAAGGGTTATTTTACGGCTTGAGGCGATATATTTTGAGCTGAGAAAGATATTTATTATGTTTATTGCACTGACGATTTTTATGTTTGCAGATTGGAGTCAGGGAACAGTATGTTACGCTTTTATAGTTAATGTTAATTAATAGTGTTAGGTATGAACTATCAACCAGGGGGATATAATGAAAAAAACAAAGAAACTCTTTATTGTAGGAGTTGTCATTATTTTATTAACAACAATGAGTGGACTAGATTTTTTGTTACATAAAGGTAAGGATTTTAAAGGTACAGATGAATTTGTTAAAGAATTAAAGTCCAGGAACTACAACGTTGAGAGTATAGAAGATGTGCTAAAAGATAAGGTGAGGTGGTTCTCAGGAGATACAAAGATACTTAACAGTTCAAATATAGAACTGTCAGTTTTTGAGTTTAGCAGTGAGGAAATTGCTAAAAATGAAGCAAGTAAGGTTTCCAAGGATGGATTTGAAATATATGCACCTGTCAACATAGCAGGTAATTCCCAAAATGGTGGAGCTGTTCCACTGGTAATATATATCAGCTGGAGTGATAATCCTCATTTTTACAGGAGCGGGAATCTGATAGTTTTATATTGTGGAACAAATCTAAAAGTTCAATATGACTTAAACAGAATACTAGGCAGACAGTTTGCAGGGTTGCCGTGGTATATTCCTGGCAGGAAACACTGATAAGTCATAACTAATATGTATATTCGTAACTAAAAAAATGCTTGTGCAATAATGATATTTAAACTTGGGGGATTATCATGAGAGTTACAGGAAAAATGCTATTAACAGGTTTTCTATGTTTGTTATTTTTAACAATTGCAGCTTGCCAGAATACTTCTATGACCAGCAGCGAAAAAATGGTTAAATCCACTACCACTGGTGATGTAGGATTCAACGAAGCAAAAATTTATGAAATACCTTTTAAGCAGAGGAAGAAAAGTTATTCTATTGAAGATTTTAAGGCTCTATTAAATGGCTTTGATAAATTAAATAATATAAAGAAGCGTGAATCGATTGAAAATGATAATACAGGAATGTCAGAAGCTGATATGCAAAAGTATTACAGAATTATTGAAATAACTCCGGAAAAAGTAAAGAAGGAGATAGGCTGTCAGATATTTAGGGTTAACAATAGCAGCGATACATTTGTTGTTTATAAATCTATGGTTTATCGAATCGGATTTGGATTTGGAGGTTATGGCGTGGTAAGTATTGAAAGCTGTGAGTTTGATGGTGATAATCAAAAAGATTTATTATATACATTCTCGTGGGGTTCGGGAATGCATCGTTCCCATATTGGTGTGCTGAACCTTTCTAATAATCATGAAGAATGGCTTGATTTTATGCAGCTTAATGAGGATGTTGTGCTTAATAAAATTTCAGATGATAATTTTAAAGTTGATATAGCTAAGGTAACTTGGAAAGACTGGGGATTAGCTCAGCCTGTAGATTCATACAGGAAGCTTGTTGCAGAAGTAAAAGGTGTTAATGGGAAGGTGGAGATCATAAAATATTAAACAGTGTGGTAACTAGTTATAAGAACTAAGGAATTTGAAATAAGATGGAATAAATTCTATACTTTACTGAGGGGAATAATGAGCAGTGATAAAAAAGGAGCACCATCAAGTGCTCCTCTCATACTATCTCACTTCAAGTTCAGTAACATTTCTTTCAGTTATCTGAGCTGAGTGCTTTGTTTTTAAGTCTCCGCCGGGTGTTGCGAATATATTGCCAGCTATTATAGAATCCATAACAACTGATACCTCGGCCTCAGTAAGGTTGTCCTTAACGTATGGTACTGAGATCCCAGTTCTTGAGCCTTCATCGTTTAAAAAGGTCATTAACAAGCTTTTATCTGCCATTTCACTACCTCCTCCCTTATAGATTTGTTAATCGGTTCAGACTAAGCAGTTACTAGAACGCTATCGTCGGTTCTTTGAACTTCAACAAGTTCGTACTTCATAAGACTGCCTATTGCAGTTCCTATGGATAGCA
>JARDZI010000322.1 GCA_029240935.1 Clostridiales bacterium | reverse complement strand
TTTAACCATAAAAAAACCTCCTGTATAAAAGTGTCATGCTTGTTTGCATGCAGCTTAATTATACAAGAGGTAAAATTTAGTGGCTCTCTATTCCGCAATGGTGGCTCTTCTGTCCGCAAAGAGTGGCTCAAAACTATGCATATGTGGCTCAATTCATCTGCAATAATCAATTTTTTACAAATATAAACAAAACAAAGCAATCCCCAATGAATTGCTTTGTTTTGTCTTATACTTTTTTATAATAATCCACATACCAATCAGCAAACCTCTGCAATCCCTCTTCAATAGAAGTCTTTGGTTTAAATCCTACTGCTTCTTGTAATAAATCAGTAGAAGCGTAAGTTGCAGGAACATCACCAGGCTTAATAGGTTCAAATACTTTCTCAAACATTACTTCTCTATTCAATGCATTACTTAAGACCTTTTCTAATGTCTCAATAAATACCATAAGTTTTTCCGGATTGTTATTTCCAATATTAAAGACTTTATGTGGAACAGGTTCAGTTGAAGGGTTACTGATTAATCGTTCTATTCCTTCAATAATATCATCTACATAGGTAAAGTCACGGTACAGGTCATTTTCAAAATCACCATTGTTAAATATCTTTATCGGCTCACCCGCAAAATATTTATCTGTAAATCCAAAGTATGCCATATCAGGGCGACCCATTGGACCGTAAACAGTAAAGAACCGAAGCCCTGTAGCTGGGATTTTATACAAATGGCTATAGGTATATGCCATTAGCTCGTTAGATTTTTTTGTAGAAGCATAGAGCGATACTGGAGTATCTACAAAGTCAGTTTCTTCAAATGGAACTTTTTTATTAGCACCATACACAGAACTTGAAGATGCATAAACCAAATGGTCCACAGGATTATACCTACAAGCTTCTAGGATATTAAAGAAACCTATGATGTTACTTTGAATATATACATTTGGATTTTCAATTGAGTACCTAACTCCCGCTTGGGCTGCCAAATTCACAACAACATTAGGCTTGTACTCTTCAAAGGTATTCATAACCATGTCCTTATCTGAAATATCCCCTTTAATAAAGGTAAACTTATCAAAAGGTTTAAGTAGTTCCAAGCGGGTATATTTTAAATTCACTTCATAGTAATCATTTACATTATCAATCCCTATTACTCGACAGCCCTGCTCCAAAAGATTCTTTGATAAGTAATATCCTATGAAACCAGCTACCCCAGTAACAAGGTATGTTTTGCTAGTATTAAGAGTTGTGTAATTCAAGATTCTTTGTCTCCTTCATAACTTCTCTATCTACAGCTTTTCTTCCAACTGAATGATATTCTATCCCTGCTTGTTTCATTTCTTCAATGCTATAAATATTTCTTCCATCATATACTAAAGGGGTTCTCATCAGCATTTTATAAGTTTCAGGTACAATGGACTTCACTTCTCCCCATTCTGTAAAGATAAAGCAGACATTTGCACCGTCTAAGGCATCTTCTATCTTTTCCACATAAGTTATACTTCCTTTACTATTTTTACCCTCTGGAAAAACTTCAGCAAAGTTTCCAGCGCCAATAGGATCATATGCATATATATCTGCACCTTGGTTTAATAATAATGGAATATTATCTAGGGATGCAGCTTCTCTTAGATCATCCGTTCCAGGCTTAAAAGTTAAACCTAGGACTGCAACCTTAAGACCACTAAAGGTAATAAGCCTTTTACTTGCCTTTTTAAATAACATAATCTTTTGTTCCTTGTTTACATCTATAGCAGCCTTAACTGTTTTGAGCTCGTATCCATTCTGTCTTGCAATATACTCTAGTGCCTTTGTATCTTTAGGGAAACAGGAACCTCCAAAGCCAATTCCAGCATTTAAAAATTTACTTCCAATACGTTCGTCATAACTCATTCCTTTTGCTACATCCTGAATATCTGCTCCGACCAATTCACAAAGATTGGCAATATCATTCATATAGGAAATTTTCAAGGCAAGGAAATCATTAGAAGCATACTTGATCATCTCAGCTGATCTTCTATTTACTGAAACAATTGGCAAACCGAAAGGCTTATAGATATTCACCAACAGCTCTTCAGCCCATTTACTTTCGGTTCCAATAACAATTCTTTCGGCATGAAGGGTATCACGAACTGCCGAACCTTGTGCTAAGAATTCAGGGTTAGAAGCTACTTCTACTCTCACATCATTGATTAAAAAATCATGAATAAATTGCTCCACTTTATCGTTCGTGCCAACTGGGACTGTTGATTTTACTACCACAAGACAGTCCTTTTGAATAGTTTCAGCAATTTGTCTCGCAACTGTTGCGATATAGGATAGATTTGCAGAACCATCTGGCTGTTCTGGAGTCCCTACACCGATAAAGATTGCATCTGCATCCTTATAGGCAGATTTGTAATCCGTTGTAAATTCTATTTTTCCAGCTGCATAGTTTTTCTGCATTAATTCCTCCAAGCCCTTTTCATATATTGGAGAAACACCAGATTTCATTATGTTCACTTTGTTTTCATCAATATCAACACAAGTTACATGATGACCAACTTCGGCAAAACAAGCACCTGCTACTAAACCGACATAACCTGTTCCAGCTACTGCTATTTTATACATTACTACGCCTTCCTTTGCTATCAAATTATTATTTTCAAGTAAACATAAATAAAATACTAGTCTATCCCACAAATCTTTATGACAATTATCGGGATGTGACTACACTGGGAATTCACTCAATCCTTTGACCTGATAGTGTATTTTCTACGCGGCTAAATCCTCAATTTTGTCTTTAGTCAGTACGTGACACCCGATCTCTGAGTTTTTCTAATTAAATATTCGAAGAAACTAATACTAATTTATTCTTGTTTTTACTAAAAGAGGCTCATATTCCTAAACCATAGTTAATTTACCTTATGCCAAATATACGTTTAGCTCACTAGATTTTCCTTGGTTAAGGTAAACTTAGAAAACTATTAAAATCTAAAAAGTCTGGTTTGGACTAAAAAATAGTGTTGTGTTAAAAAAATATATATTTTATTTCGATAATGAATGTAACAATCTCTTGCCTATCACATTAATCTCTTTTCTTATTGTAGGAAATAGATATAACATTCCAAAATAGATTATTATACAAATGAAGATTGAAATAAAACTCCACATCAATCCTTCATTAAGCTTTTGTAAGAAATAATTAAGTAAACCCATAAAAACTGATGAAACTAAGATAGGAAACACATTTTTAACTGTTTTCAACACTGGAATACCTATCGCAAACTTCATAAAAATAAAATGAACTAACACAAACTCCATACGTATTATGGATCTCGCATAAACTAAAACCCAAAAACCATATTTTGAACTAATAATACATGTAGGAATTAAAACTACTAAGTGCAACACTTGTGCTAAAAACGATAGTTTTGGCCTACCTTTTGCTCTATAAACTTCACTACAAAAATGCCCAAATACTATTGTTAAAGAACTTGTCAAGGCCCATATCCCTATAACTTCACTTGCTTGTGTCCATTGGCTACCTAAAAGTATTTGTGTAGCCAAATCACTATGCAGGTATACCCCTATACCTAAAGGTAATACAAGAATTGATACCATTCTCTGCATTTTAAAATAAATATGATTAAACATTTCTGTATCATTTTGCAAGCGCGATAGTGCTGAAAATAAAACTGGTACTGTTGACGCAGTTACTAAAGCCATAATAGCATTTACCATAGTTGTAGATGTTTTATATATACCTAAAAAATATTCACTTAATAGACTTCCAATAATAAATGCATCAACCCATGTTGTTAACCAGATTGAAATTGCTTCAATTAACGACCATATACTAAATGAAAGCATTTTCTTTAAAACTTTTATATTATAGAACCATTTTGGTTTCCAGTTTGACTTAATAGTCAAAATAACTGCATTAGAAAGTTGCATAACAATAGTACCTATAATAAGTGACCAGTAGCTAAAACCTAAATATGCTAGTGGTATTGTAACAAATGCAGGTACGCAAAGAGAAAAT
>JARDZI010000037.1 GCA_029240935.1 Clostridiales bacterium | reverse complement strand
ATAACTATAAATCAGGAAGAAAAGGATATTCATTTAATAAAATCTCCTATTGTGGGAATGTTTTATTCTTCACCAAGCCTTGAAGAAGAAACATTTGTAAAGGTAGGAAACAATATTAATAAGGGCGATGTGCTTTGTATAATTGAAGCAATGAAGCTTATGAATGAAGTAACTGCAGATATTGATGGAGAAATAATTGAGGTGCTGGTGGGAAATAAAAGTATTGTTGAGTATGGTCAACCTCTCTTTAAGGTAAGGGAGGTGTAATTGATGCTTAAAAGAATATTAATTGCAAACAGAGGAGAAATAGCAGTAAGGATAATAAGAGCCTGTGTTGAGATGGGAATTGAAACTGTTGCAGTTTACTCAGAGGCTGACAGGGAAAGCATGCATGTATATATGGCTGATAGAGCGGTGTGTATTGGACCTGCTGAGTCAAAATTGAGCTATCTTAACATGCCAGCAATTATAACTGCAGCAAAGCTAATGGAGGTGGATGGACTACATCCAGGCTTTGGATTCTTGTCTGAAAATCCTAAATTTGCATCCTTATGCAAAATGGCTGGCATTGCTTTTATTGGACCTTCTCCAGAAGCAATAGGCCTTATGGGTGATAAGGCTGCAGCTAGAGAAACGATGAAAAAAGCAGGAGTTCCAATAGTGCCAGGTTCTGAGGGCAAAATATATGAGGTTGAAGAAGGTAGAAGGATAGCTCAGAAAATAGGATATCCAGTAATGATAAAAGCATCCAGTGGTGGCGGTGGAAGGGGTATGAGAGTTGTATTAGAGGATGATGACTTCTCATCTTCCTTTAACATATGCAAGCAGGAATCAAAGGCAGCCTTTAGTGATGATGCACTTTATATAGAAAAGTATATACAAAACCCAAGACACATAGAGTTTCAAATATTTGGGGACAGCCATGGACATGTTATACACCTAGGTGAAAGAGATTGCACACTTCAGAGAAGAAATCAGAAGGTTTTAGAAGAGGCACCTTCAATAATTTTAGACCATGATTTGAGGAATAGAATGGGAGAAGCAGCAATAAAAGCTGCAAAAGCATGTGGATATGTTAATGCAGGAACTATTGAGTTTTTACTTGATAGGGATAAAAATTTCTATTTCATGGAGATGAATACAAGAATACAGGTTGAACATCCTGTAACAGAATTCGTAACAGGTATTGATATAGTTAAGGAACAAATAAGGATTGCAGCAGGGCTTGAATTAGAGCTTAAGCAAGAGGATGTAAGAATATCAGGGCATGCTATTGAGTGTAGAATAAATGCAGAAAACCCTGACTATAACTTTAGACCTAGTCCAGGAAAGGTAACAACCTTTCATGTACCTGGAGGACATGGAATAAGGATTGATAGCTCAATTTATGAGGAATACACTATTACTCCCTATTATGATTCAATGATAGCAAAGGTAATAGCTTATGGCAGGAATAGGGAGGAAGCTATCTGCAAAATGAGAAGAGCTCTATCAGAATTTGCTATTGGTGGAGTGGACACAAATATTGATTTTCTAATAAAGCTTCTTAACCAAAGGGATGTGGAAGAAAACAACTATGATACATCCTATATTGAAAAATGGCTTGGAAAGTAGGTTGAATAGCTATGTGGAGGGATATTTTCGTAAAGAGAAAATATGCAACTGTTAATATAACCCATAAAGTAGAAGGTAACTATGAAACAAATAATATAGAGGACAATATTGATGAGGATATGTTTACTAAATGCCCAAACTGTGGAGAGGTATTAATAAATATAGATATCATTGAAAACCTTAATATGTGTAATAAATGTGGCCATCATTTTAGAATAGATAGCTTAAGAAGAATAGATATAACCTTTGATAGAGAATCTATTGAATTTTTTGATGATAGTATTACTAGCACAAATCCTTTAGATTATCCAGGATATGTTGAAAAGCTGATAGAGCTAAAGGAAAAACTAGGTATATCAGAGGCAGTTGTAACGGGGATGGGGTCAATAGCTGGTAAAAGTCTGTGCTTTGGAGTAATGGATTGGAGATTTATTATGGGTTCTATGGGAAGTGTTGTTGGAGAAAAGCTTTCTAGAATGATAGAAAAGTCTACTACTTTGAAGCTTCCAGTTATAATTTTCTCGGTTTCTGGAGGGGCAAGAATGCAGGAGGGAATGATATCTCTTTCTCAGATGGCTAAGGTATCTGCAGCATTGAAAAGACACAGCAATGAAGGCCTTTTATATATTAGTGTGCTAACTGATCCTACAACTGGAGGAGTAACTGCAAGCTTTGCATCCCTTGGTGATATAATAATTGCAGAGCCAAATGCTACCATAGGATTTGCAGGGAAAAGAGTAATTGAGCAGACATTAAAACAAAAGCTGCCAAAGGACTTTCAAAGTTCTGAATTTATGCTGGAACATGGTTTTGTGGATATGATAATCAACAGAAAAGATATGAAAAAAACATTAGGACATCTTCTAAGTATTCATGGGGAGGTGGTGTAGGGTGAATAATCTTGAGTTAGAGCTAAGAGAGCTGGAAAAGAAAATCATAGTAGTAAAGGAATTCATTAAGACTACAGGTATTGATCTATCAGGTGAGTATGATGACCTGGAAGAAAAAAGAGCAGTGATTATGAAGAAAATCAGCTTGAATCTAAATCCATGGCAAAGGGTTCAGATTGCAAGGCATAAAAGCAGACCAAACTTTAATGATTATATAAATGGAATGCTTAATGGGTTTATGGAGTTTCATGGTGACAGAACCTTCAGGGATGATAATGCAATTGTTGGAGGAGTAGGCTATTTATTTGATATTCCTGTAACTTTTATATCCCATGCAAAAGGAAAAACAACAGAGGAAAATGTTTATAGAAATTTTGGAATGCCCCATCCAGAAGGTTATCGAAAGGTATTTAGATTAATGAAGCAGGCAGAAAAGTTCAAGAGACCAATAATATGTCTAATTGATACACCTGGTGCCTACTGTGGAATTGGTGCAGAAGAGCGAGGCCAAGGTGAAGCAATTGCAAGAAATCTTCTTGAAATGTCTGATTTGAAAACCCCTATTATATCCGTAGTAATCGGCGAAGGCGGCAGCGGTGGCGCTCTAGCACTTGGAGTTGCTGATAAGGTGCTTATGCTAGAAAATTCAATTTACTCAGTAATCTCCCCTGAGGGCTGTGCATCCATACTACTCAAAGATTCAACAAAAGCCGAAGAAGCTTCAAAATACCTAAAGCTAACAGCCCAGGACTTATTAAACCTAAATATAATTGATGGAATAATTAATGAAGCACCGGGCGGTGCCCATAATGATACCAAACTGACTGTTGAGAATGTTAGAAATGAAATTTACAAAAGTCTTAAAGAATTATTAAATAAGGACATTAATGATGTAATTGATGAAAGATACAAAAAAATAAGAAGCATATAGTGCCAGGCACGTGACAAGTGACAAGTTAGAAAACTTGTCACTTGTCACTTGTCACGTGCCTGGCACTTTGTTAAGATAAGTAATAAGAGGTGAAAATATGAAGATAAACATAAGTTTTGAAGTTATTGATGAGATGCTTGAATTATCAAGACAGGTTAAGGATGGAAGGCTTGATATGGAAAGACTTAACAGGGTATTAGATCACCCAGACTATCAAATTGAATTTGAAAGATATAATGGCAGGGTATCTAGGGAAGAGTTTATAGACTTTTTCTCTAACTTTTTTAGCGTTAATTATGAAAAGATAACAAATAGAGATTTGAAGACACGATATGATAATATGAAATATTTGTTTGATAATATAGATTACTATAAAACTGAATGTAATAAGATAAAGCAATTTTCAAAAGACATTTTTAAAAAACAAGCTGAGATAGCAAAAAGGGGACTTCCGGATGATTTGGAATTTGAGGAGGTAAGCTTTATATTTAACATAGGCATAGGAATGTCATTTGGATATCCTTATAAGGATTATACTGTTTATGATATTGTTCATCTTATAAGAAATGAAACCTTTGAGAGTTTTTTGTCCGTCTTATCCCATGAAATACATCATGTGGGTATAAGTCAATTGGAAAATACATTAGATTTAGATAAACTTTCTTTAGAGGGGTTGTTCTATCTCTATTTTTCTGGTGAAGGCCTTGCAGTTAAATATTGTAACAATGGTGAAGGTAATCTGACTAAAAGAATATATGATAGTGAACCTAACCTTGGAATGGATTTATTTACATGGAAATATTTAAATGATGATTTTGAAGATACATTTCAAACCTTCAAAAAACATATAAATATGATTAGAAGTGTAGAACTAAGTACTAGGGAGAATTTAAATAAAATCTTTTCTGATTATTGGATGAATGCATATACATCCGAGCAAGATAAAAATGAACCTCCAAAACTAAAACAATCAAGAAACTACAGCCTTGGAAATGATATTTGGGGTGTAATTCATGATGTGTTTGGAAAAGAGAAGGTATATGAAGTATTTAAAAATCCAGAGTGCTTTCCAGATGTGTACAACGAAGCTGTAAAAAAGATAGGTAAGGATATGTACACTATTTAAGAGTGCCAGGCACGTGACAAGTGACAAGTTGTTTTTTATTTTAAAAGAACCCTTTTTTTATGAATACTTTTGATTTAAAAGTCAAGAATTTAGATAAAACATAAAAAGGGTGAGATAAAATGGGAAGAAAAAATAGGTTTATATATGAGGGTGCAATATATCATATATATCAGAGAGGGAATAATAAAGAATATATTTTTGAAGATGATAAAATAAAATCATTCATATTGAAATATTTAAAAGAATATAATAAAAAATTTGACTATGAAATTTTAGCTTATGTAATAATGAACAATCATTATCATTTGTTAATAAAGACTAATAAATCTCCAATAGACCAAATTATGTTCTATTTAAATAATCTTCTAGGCAAGTACATAAATGACAAGTTAAATAGAACAGGTCACGCATTTGAGGACAGATATAAATGTGAATTAGTTGAAACAGATACTTATCTAATTTGGCTGCTGCGATATATACACAGAAATCCAGTAAGAGCTAATATGTGCAATGATGTAAAAGACTACAGATGGAGTAGTCATAGATTCTATCAGTACTATAGAGCTAGTTTATTTATTAATACATCATTTATACTAGGCATGTTTGGAAATGATAAAGAGTCTGCAATAAATGTATACCTAAGACTTGTTGAATCTACTGGATTTCATGAAAATGTTGAGAAGGATTGTGAAATAATAAAAGAAATGTTCAATTTTAATGAAACAAAGGCAGAAAATAAAAATAATATTATCAGTAATTTTGTAAGTTCAAATCGTAAAACATTGGAATAAATCGTTACAGAGCTTAATGTTAATGGGAATATGGTAGTTGATATTAAGAATGGAAAAAGAACCCCTAGCTTAACTCCTATAAAGCTTAAAATTATAGAGAAGGCTATAGAAGAATGCTATTCCTTAAGAGAAATAGCCGATTATCTTAATGTAGTACCTTCAGCTATAAGCAAGCTAATTTCCCGCAATGTGTGATAAGTGTAGTGCCTGGCACTATTACATAGATATTTCGCATTTTTGGAATATATTGGGCTAATTAGCCTGATTTTAACTGAATTTCGTACTTGAATCTCCATAAAATAGTATTATAATATAATTAAAGGTCAAAGAAAGTCAAAGTCAGAGAGGTGAGTAAATGGCGAGATTGTCTGATATAATTGAGGGTTTTATAAAGGATATGCTGGAGGGTACAGATGAAAATGTTCTTGAGATACAGAGGAATGAGCTGGCAAATACATTTCATTGTGCACCTTCACAAATAAATTATGTGCTGACTACAAGGTTTTCAACAGATAGAGGGTATTACATTGAAAGTAGAAGAGGTGGTGGAGGGTGCATAATTATTAAAAAAATAAATATTGACAATAATGATTATATTAGGGAGGTTATTTGGAACAATATAGGTAGCGAGATTAATCAACAGCTAGCAGAGGATTATATATCTCTTTTTTTAGAGCGAGAATATATAACAGAAAGAGAGTCCCTATTAATGAGAGGAGCAATAAATGATAAAACTCTTCTACTTCCCCAAAGCATAAGGGATAAGGTAAGAGCTCAAATTTTGAAAACAATGTTAATTGCAGTTATAGATTAGGAGGTGCTTTTTATGATGTGTCAGAATTGTAATCAGAAAGAAGCAAATGTTCATATAACAAAGGTTATAAATGGTATTAAAACAGAAATGCACTTGTGTGAGGATTGTGCAAAACAGAAAAATGAATTTAATACAGGCTCATATTTTGGTTTTGGAATGCCCCTATCCTTTCAGAATATTCTTGAAGGTTTCGTTGAGGCAATGGATGGAACTCCAAAATATATTAAAAAGCAGGAGTCTTGTCCAACCTGTGGTTTGAGTTTTGAAGACTTTAGAGAAACAGGACGTCTTGGATGTGCTAACTGTTACAAAGCTTTTGAAGGTAAAATGATTCCTTTAATAAAGAGAGTTCATGGTAATATAGAGCATAATGGAAAGATACCAAAAAGAGCGGGGGGAGTATTAAAGACTAAAAAGGATATAGAAAAGATGAGAG
This sequence comes from Clostridiales bacterium, assembly GCA_029240935.1. Lineage (GTDB taxonomy): Bacteria > Bacillota > Clostridia > Clostridiales > Caloramatoraceae > JARDZI01. The sequence goes on along the minus strand of JARDZI010000037.1, from coordinate 10,151 downwards.
AAGAGCTTAAGAATGCCGTTAATCATGAGGAATACGAAAATGCAGCAAAGCTTAGGGATGAAATTAAGAAATTAGAATCGAAAATGAATGATGGAGATAAGTAGGAGGTAAAACCATGATTGAGGTAGATAAAAACAATATTATATTAACAAGCAGAGTTAGGTTAGCTAGAAACCTTGCACATATGCCATATCCTCATATGTTAAATCAAGAACAGGTTAGTGAGGTTATTGGAGAAGTAACATCTTCAATAACAGATAGCAATTCAGCAATCGCCGAGGATTTCCATGTCGTCAAGCTTAAGGATGTAGAGCAGTTAAAAAGAATATCAATGTTTGAAAATCACATTGTAAGCTCTGACCTTGTAAATAATTACGAAAGAGCAGCGGTTGTTGTAAATAAAGAAAGTGATGTTTCAGTGATGATAAATGAAGAGGACCATATAAGACTTCAGGTTATATATCCTGGATTTAAAATAAAAGAAGCATATGAATATGCAAATAAGCTTGATGATTTGATGGAGGAAAAGCTAACCTATGCATATGATGTTAAGCTTGGATATTTAACAAGCTGTCCAACAAATGTAGGAACAGGAATAAGAGCATCAGTTATGCTTCATCTTCCTGCACTGACTATAACAAAAAATATTAATAATGTAGTTAATACTGTAACTCAGGTAGGAATGACAATCAGAGGTATTTATGGTGAGGGAAGTAATGTAATGGGGAATATGTATCAGATTTCTAATCAAGTTACATTAGGTCTATCAGAGGAGGAAATCATAAACAACCTGACTGCTGTAACAAAGAAGATTGTGGATCAGGAGGAAAAAGCTAGAGGCCTATTATATGAAAAACAAAAGGATGAGCTTGAGGATGATATTTATAGGTCCCTTGGAATTTTAAAATATGCGAGAACCATTTCTACTGCAGAAGCACTCAATCTATTATCTAGGGTAAGAATGGGTATAGAAATGGGAATAATAAAGGATATTGAAATTAATAATATTAACAAGCTATTAGTTAATGTTCAACCTGCTACACTTCAGCTTATATCAGGAATTGATTCAGGTTCGGGACAAAGAGATTGGGTAAGAGCAAAAATATTAAGAGAAGCGTTGATTTAGGAGGTAGATATTTTGTTTGGTGGATTTACAGAAAGAAGTCAAAAATCATTATATAGTGCTGCACAGGAAGCACAAAAATTAGGCCATAACTATATGGGTACAGAGCATGTACTATTAGGTATTACTTTAGAGGGAGGACAGGCGGCAAAAATTCTTGGAGAGATGGGAGTAACTGATGAGAAAATCAGGGAGGCAATTGTTGAAGTAGAGGGAAAGGCAGAACCAGATTACAACTCCAGAGAAATTCCACTTACTCCAAGAACCAAGAGACTTGTTGAAGTGGCAAGAATGGAAGCTAGAAACCTTAACCATAACTATGTAGCTCCAGAGCACCTTTTGCTTGCAATTATTAGGGAGGGTGAGGGAGTAGCGGTTGCAATCCTTCAAAGAATAGGTGTTGATATAGAAAAGCTTAGAAATGAATTAATAAACAATATGGGGAATGGTGGAAATATACCTGATCTTCAGAATGTTTCAGGAAAGGGTGGCAAAAAATCAAATACAAATACTCCAACCCTTGATCAGTTTGGAAGAGATTTAACCCAGATGGCAAGAGAAGGAAAGCTTGATCCTGTTATAGGAAGAGAAAAGGAAACAGAAAGAGTTATTGAAATACTTAGCAGGAGAACAAAAAATAATCCATGCCTTATTGGTGAGCCTGGTGTTGGAAAAACAGCAATATCTGAAGGATTAGCCCAGCAGGTTGTAGAAGGTAATGTACCAGAAATACTTAAGGATAAAAGAGTAGTTACATTGGATTTATCCTCAATGGTTGCAGGTTCAAAATATAGGGGAGAATTTGAGGAAAGACTTAAAAAGGTAATGGATGACATTAGAAATGCAGGAAATGTAATTCTGTTTATAGATGAATTGCATACGGTAATTGGTGCTGGAGGTGCGGAGGGTGCTATAGATGCATCAAACATATTAAAACCAGCTTTAGCCAGAGGAGAACTACAGACAATTGGTGCTACTACTATTGATGAGTATAGAAAATATATAGAAAAGGATTCAGCGCTTGAAAGAAGGTTTCAGCCTGTAATGGTTGGAGAACCCTCTATGGAGGAATCTCTTCTCATATTAAAAGGTCTTAGAGATAAATATGAGGCACATCATAAGGTAAAAATTACTGATGAAGCTCTTGAGGCAGCTGTAAGCTTGTCAGACAGATATATTGCTGATAGGTTTCTTCCTGACAAGGCAATAGACTTAATGGATGAAGCAGCAGCAAAGGTTAGAATAAAAAATCTGACAGCTCCTCCTGGTGTGAAGAAGCTTGAGGATGAGCTTGAAAAAATAAAGAAAGAAAAAGAAGAAGCTGTAAATATGCAGGAATTTGAGAAGGCTGCAAAATTTAGAGATAAAGAAGTGGAGATTCAAGAAGAATTAAACAAATCTAAGGGCAGTTGGCAAAGCCAAACAGCTAATGACATGCCAGTGGTTACTGCTGAGGACATTGCAAGCGTAGTAGCAAGGTGGACCAACATACCTGTAACTAAGCTTACAGAGAGAGAATCAGAACGACTTTTACATCTTGAGGAAATACTTCATAAAAGAGTGGTTGGTCAGGAAGAACCAATAAATGCAGTTGCCCGGGCTGTAAGACGTGCCAGGGTTGGATTAAAGGATCCTAAAAGACCAATAGGCTCATTTATATTCCTTGGGCCAACAGGCGTTGGAAAGACAGAGCTGTCAAGGGCACTTGCAGAGGCTATGTTTGGCGATGAAAATGCAATGATTAGAATAGATATGTCTGAATATATGGAAAAACATACAGTTTCCAGGCTGATTGGTTCTCCTCCAGGCTATGTGGGATATGATGAAGGTGGACAATTGACAGAAAAGGTGAGAAGACAGCCCTATTCTGTAGTGCTGTTTGACGAGATAGAAAAGGCTCACCCTGATGTATTTAATGTACTCCTTCAGATATTAGAGGATGGAAGATTAACTGATGGAAAGGGAAAGCTTGTTAACTTTAAAAACACAATAGTGATTATGACATCAAATGTTGGAGCACATACAATTAAAAAGCAAAGAACTCTAGGATTTGCAGCAAGTGACATGGAAAAGGAAAATGCATATGAAAAAATGAAGGATAATGTTATGGAAGAATTGAAGAAAACCTTCAGACCTGAGTTCCTAAATAGAATTGATGACATTATTGTGTTCCACCAACTGTTGGAAGAGGATATAACTAAAATTGCAAGGCTTATGCTTGATACAGTTATAAAAAGATTGGAAGGACTTGAGATTAAGGTTGAATATACTGATGAGGTTATAAACAATCTTGGAGCAGCAGGCTTTGATGAAGCATATGGTGCAAGGCCATTGAGGAGGACTATAACAAAGGTAATTGAGGATAAATTGTCTGAAGAAATGTTAAAAGGACAAATTAAAAAGGGCGATAAGGTTGTAATGGACGTGGAAGATGAGCATATAATATTCAGACAAAAATAGATAGTTCAAAAGGCACATGGATAAGGCTTGGAATCCATGTGCCTTATTTGTGTATTATTTATCAATGGATATAACTCAAAAATAAACCTATAGATAGGATAAGAATCAATACATAAATTGAAAACATATAAAATGTAGTGGCAGGTCTCTGGGCCTGCCGGAGTGGGAGTTTATATCAAAGAACTATCACAAAATCCTAGTCCATTCACCTAATAGTGTAGGTATACTTATATAATCTGTTTTATAACTCCTGTGCTTTCAAGTAATATTTATCAAAAATTTGATTTAGCTTGATTTATATGAATAATTTGGTTGATTATATATGAATAATAAAATATAATAAATATGCTAAACGCCTAATCAAATTATTTGCTAATGTAGTGGCAGGTTGATCTGCTTCTGCAATACAATAAACCGTAAACAGAATATTTTAAAGCAAGAAGCAGATGCCCTTAGGCAGGTATGGAAGCCTGCCACTATGGATTATAGATTTGAACATAAAATTGGGAGTGATTGAATGGCTAAGCTTAAAACAATATATATTTGTCAGGAATGTGGTTGTGAATCACAGAAGTGGTTGGGAAAATGCCCAGAATGCAGCAACTGGAATACAATGGTTGAAGAAATTGTAGATAAGGCCAAAGAGGACAGCTTGCATTCAAGTATTAGCTTTTCTAAACCACTTAATATAAATGAAATAGAGCTAACAGATGAGGAAAGATACAATACCTCCATGGAGGAATTTGATAGAGTACTTGGAGGAGGCATTGTCAAGGGTTCCCTTGTTCTAGTTGGAGGGGATCCTGGAATTGGCAAGTCAACCCTACTGTTACAGGTGTCTAAAAGCATTGCAGAGAGTAAAAAAATATTTTATATATCCGGTGAAGAGTCAGCAAAGCAAATTAAAATTAGAGCTCAAAGGCTTAATGTAGAAACATCTAATCTTTTTATAATTTCTGAAACCAATATATCTGTAATTGAAAGAATGATAGAAGAGTTTAGACCTGAGGTTGTTGTTATAGATTCCATACAAACCATGTATAAATCTGAGCTTCAATCTGCACCAGGAAGTGTTAGCCAGGTTAGGGAAGCTACTGCAACTCTTATGAGAATTGCAAAGAACTTAAACATTGCCATTTTCATAGTAGGTCATGTAACTAAGGAAGGCTCGATTGCAGGTCCTAGGGTACTTGAGCATATGGTGGATACGGTACTTTATTTTGAAGGGGATAGGCATCATACATATAGAATTTTAAGAACTGTGAAAAATAGATTTGGCTCTACAAATGAAATAGGAATATTTGAAATGAAGGGAAATGGCCTGAGGGAAGTAAAGAACCCATCAGAAATGCTCCTATCTGGAAGACCGGAAAATGTTCCAGGATCTTCAATCGTCTGCAGCATTGAAGGAACTAGGCCTGTCCTGGTTGAAATACAGGCATTAACCTCAAATACAAACTTTGGAATGCCAAGGAGAATGGCAACAGGAATTGACTATAACCGTGTTGTACTTATAATGGCAGTACTTGAAAAAAGGGTTGGATTGCAGCTTCAAACCTCTGATGTTTATGTTAATGTAGCGGGAGGACTCAAAATTGATGAACCTGCTTGTGACCTTGGAGTTGCATTAGCAATTGCTTCTAGCTTTAGAAATCTATATATAGATTCAAAGACAATTTTAATTGGGGAGGTTGGACTCACAGGAGAGATAAGAGGAGTTAATTTCATCGAGAAAAGAATTCTCGAGGCACAGAAAATAGGCTTTAATAGATGTATTATTCCGAAAGAAAATATTAAAGGAATTGAAATTATACCTAATATAAATGTAGTTGCAGTCGATAATATTTATGAGGCTTTAGATGAAGTTTTGGGGGGATAAAATGTGAAAGACAACAATGAAATAGAATTAATGAGTGTTTTAGGAATAATGGCTCCTGGAACTCCCCTCCGGGAGGGTTTAGAAAATGTATTGAAGGCCAAAACTGGTGGACTTATATATGTATGTGATTTAGATGAAGTAGGCAAATTAGTTGATGGAGGATTTTACATTAACAGTGATTATACTCCTGCCAATCTTTATGAATTAGCTAAAATGGATGGAGCAATAGTTATAAGCAATGATTTTAAGAAGATTCTATACTGCAATACACAGCTTGTACCTGATTCCTCCATACCAACCATAGAAACAGGCACTAGACATAGAACCGCTGACAGAGTGGCAAAACAGACAGGAAAATTAATAATTGCTATTTCTCAAAGAAGAAATGTAATTACAGCATATAAAGGAAGTTTAAAATATGTAATAAAGGATACAAACATAATTTTAACAAAAGCAAATCAAGCAATACAGACACTTGCAAGGTACAAATCTGTACTTAATGAGGCAGTCGCAAACCTTTCGACACTGGAGTTTGAAGATTTAGTAACCATCTATGACGTTGTTACAACTATGCAAAGAAATGAAATGGTTGCAAGAATAACGAATGAAATCGAAAGGTATGTTTGTGAACTTGGTAATGAGGGAAGGCTTGTATCAATGCAGCTAGAGGATTTAGCTGATAATGTGGAAAATGATGAGCTTTTGCTAATTAAAGATTATCTAGAGGAATCCAAGGATTATAATGATGTAATTAAGATTATTAAGTCTCTGTCATCTGAAGAACTTGTTGAGATACCATTATTATGTAAAATAATTGGCTATAGCCCTGACTTAATGCTTGATATTATAGTATCCCCAAGGGGATATAGATTGCTAAATAAAATTCCCAAGCTTCCTGTGGTAGTAATTGATAATTTAGTTAAAACCTTTGAATACTTTAAGCATATGCTTAATGCATCTAAGGAAGAACTTGATTCAGTAGATGGAATCGGGGAAGCTAGAGCAAGAATTATTAAAGAAGGTATAAGAAAGATGCAGGAACAAGCTCTTCTTAACAGACCAATATAAAAATAGACGGTATTACCGTCTATTTTTATTTAAAAAGTAGTGAATTTTCCTAATGTTTTCAATTTATCATATCTCTTAATTATTACATCAAACAGATTAATTTCTAAAGAATCACAGAGTGCTGCAAGATAATAAAGGTTTGTTCCAATTTCATCCTCAAGTATTTCCTTACAGTTATCACATAAATCACCCTCAACCTGATAGCTTAATAAATCAAATATATTTTCAAGAGATGCATCATCAGGAAGTTTTTGTTTATGTGCACTAACACTTATGCATCCACAAGAAGTTACTGATTTTGCTAAAGCACGGCTAACTCTTGCATTTGATTCGTTAAATTTAGTCATTATATCTATTATGCTTCTATGCCTGATTAATGACTCTGATACTGAGTTCTGAAAATCATCTAAAATAATATCATTCATATGCTTCCACTCCTTATGACAATTTTTAATAACAGGAAGTGTAATTTTTATTTGCATGATATAAATAACACTGGAATTATCCTATTGAAGAAAATATAAAATGCTTATGTAATTGAGCTTTGTACCTTATTATTATTATAAATATTAATAGGAAGAAATGTCAAACATATTGAAGAGAAAAATCGTTAAATATTTGTAAAAATATGTAATCATAATTTCGACAGCCCTAATATAATATATCAAGAGGATAATTATGTCCATTAGTGTGGAGTTCTTAAGTAGTTCTAATACATTGTTGATATAAAAGAGGTGTTGTTGATGTTTATAATTGGAGACTTGATTTTTTTACCTGTATTTGGAGCTGGATATATTGCTAGTATTGAAGATAAGAAGATACATGGCGAAATAAGTAAATATTTTGTAATAAATTTTGTCATAAATAAAATATCTATTATGGTTCCAGTATTTTCAGAAGAAGCAAAAAAAATCAGAAGAACAATAACAATTGATGAGTATGTTAACATCTTTCAGCTGTTGATAGGTCCCTCTTGCCCACTTCCATGCAAGTGGAGTGAAAGGCAGCGATACTATAATGATAGTATAAAGAGGGGTGATATTTTTCAACTGACATGTATATTAAGGGATATAAATTCTCTTTCAAAGGTTAAAAAGCTTTCTAAAAGCGAAACCAAAATATTTAAAGAAATACTAGGCATGGTTGCAAGTGAACTTTCCCTTGTATTAGGCAAAGAGTTTGATGACACAAAGAAAGAATTGTTATCAATACTTGCTTCAAGTAAAAATCCATATTAATAAAAGTTATAAATATGTTAATAAAAATGTAATACTATATTATAATAAACTACATTGATTTTTTTATATCTTTAAGGTATATTAATAGATAAATAAGTCACATGGAAATATTTGATATATTTTATGATTCTTATAAACTATTGATTTATGTAAATACTAAAAGTGGAGGTGAATAGATGTTAAATAAAATATTCAGATGGCTTTTAACAGCCGCAGGTCTTGTTGTTGGTTATGCAGTAATGGGAATTATATCAAAACTGGATTTTGTTAGTAGACTTATTGATATGGAAACACTTTCAGTTTCAAGTATTATTGCTTACATTATTGGTATTATTATTTTTGGAATTATATTTTACGCCATTTCCCCATTTATAATAAAAATTGTGTGGAAAGTAATTGAACTTATGGAAAGTGGACTTCAAAAAATACCTACTAATGAAATAATTATTGGGGTGAGCGGCCTTATTATCGGCCTTATTATAGCTAATCTTCTAGTGAGCTCTTTTACTAGACTTCTTACAGGAAACACGATATTATCCCTTATTGGAAGCATCATATCCTTAATTGTAAATATTATATTTGGAATTCTAGGTGTTAATATTGCAATAAAAAAGCGAGAGGATTTTTATAGCATATTTACTTTTCTTAAGAAGTTTGGAAAGGATAAAAAAGGTAAGAATGAAACTAAATTGACTGCATCAATTCCAAAGATACTAGATACTAGTGTAATTATTGATGGAAGAATATTTGACATACTTAAAACAGGATTTGTTGAGGGACCTATTGTAATTCCATCCTTTGTATTAGAAGAGCTAAGGCATATTGCAGATTCTTCAGATGGGTTGAAAAGGACAAGAGGCAGAAGAGGTCTTGATATATTAAATCAAATACAAAAGGAGCTTCCACTAACTGTAGAAATTAGTGAGAGGGACTTTGAAAACATCCAGGAGGTTGATTCAAAACTTCTAAAGCTTGGCCAAGTAACGAGTGGAAAGATTATTACTAATGATTTTAATTTAAATAAGGTAGCAGAATTTCAGGGCGTAGCCGTTCTAAATATAAATGAGCTTGCAAATGCAATAAAACCTGTTGTAATTCCAGGTGAAGAAATGCATATACAGATAGTTAAGGATGGAAAGGAATCAGGCCAGGGCGTTGCATATCTTGATGATGGGACTATGATTGTTGTTGAAAGTGGAAGAAAATATGTTGGTGAAATAGTTGATGTTGTAGTTACAAGTGTACTTCAAACAGCAGCAGGTAGAATGATATTTGCAAGAATCAAAAATGCTGCCGAGAAAGCGGTATAATAATATTGTAAACTTTTAAATCAGCAGTCAGAAATTTCTGGCTGCTGATATTTAATATACTTTAATTTTGGAGGTGTTTGTATGGTGACGGCAATTATTGTTGCTGGTGGAAAGGGTAAAAGGATGGGGCAGGTATTGAATAAACAGTTTATAAAAATTGGGAATAAGGAAATTCTAGCTAGAACCATTGAAGCATTTCAAAATACAGCTGAAATAAATGAAATAATTGTTGTTTGTTCTGAGAATGGGATTGAATACTGCAAAGAAAATATTATAGTGAAATATGGTCTATCAAAGGCAGTAAAAATTGTTCCTGGAGGAAGAGAGAGACAAGATTCTGTTAGAAATGGTCTTAATAGCTGTAATGAAGATACAAGCATAGTAGTTATTCATGATGGAGCACGACCATTTGTAACTAGTGATATTATTAGAGAGAGTATTATCTGTGCTGAAGAATATGGAGCATGTACAGCTGCTGTACCTACGAAGGATACTATAAAGAAGGTCGGGGAGGATAAATTTTCTATTGCTACTCCTAACCGGGAAGGTCTGTATGCAGTTCAAACTCCCCAAGGGTTTAAATATGATTTGATTTTAGAAGCACATAAACAAGCTAAAGATAAAAATATATTAGCAACTGATGACACAATGCTAGTTGAGAATATGGGAAGCAAGGTAAAAATTATAGCTGGAAGCAATATGAATATCAAAATTACAACTAGAGAGGATTTGATATTTGCAGATGCTATATTGAAAAACAATTTATTTTAGTTTTTAAATGCTAATTTGTTGTTGGTAATATCACAAAGATATGGATATGTTGATGTAAAATGGTAAGTTTTGACCAATAATAGTTAATGATTGGGAGGATAAAAATGAGAATAGGGCATGGTTATGATGTACATAAGCTTGTTGAGGGAAGAAAGCTGATTATAGGTGGAGTTGAGATTACCTATCCCCTTGGACTTTTAGGACATTCAGACGCTGATGTTTTAGTCCATGCTATAATGGATGCACTCCTAGGTGCAGCAGCTCTTGGAGATATTGGCAAGCATTTCCCTGATGCTGATGAT
>JARDZI010000321.1 GCA_029240935.1 Clostridiales bacterium | reverse complement strand
AATATCAAGCACTCTCTACTTAGTTACATACTCAATTACTAACTTAATATTATTCAAAATACCATCCATATGAGTTCTTTCATAATGATGAGTAGCATCTACTCCTAGTCCTATACAAGCAAAATTAACATCAACACCTTGAAGCACTGATATACTTGCATCGGAACCATACCTGTAATGTACATCAACTCTGTAGTTAATACCAGCACCCTCTGCAAGCTCAACTAGCTTCTTCCTAAACCCAAAGTCATAAGGTGTACGGCTATCCTTGGCAACTATTGTTACAGCATGTTCATCAGAAGTATGTCCTTCTCCTACAGTTCCTATATCAAGTGCTAGCATTTCAGTAGTTTTCTCAGGAATTCCTGAAACTCCATGACCAATTTCTTCATAATTGCTTATAAAGAAATGAGTTGTATTTTTAGGCTTTATGTTGTTTTCTTTTAGATATTTGCAAGCACCAAATAGAACAGCAACGCAAGCCTTATCATCAAGGTATCTTGCTTTTACATATCCATTATTCGTAATAACTGGCCTTGGATCAAAGGAAACAAAATCCCCTACTCTTATTCCAAGCCTTAAGGTATCTTCCTTTGTATATACATCTTCATCGATTCTTACTTCCATGTTTTCTTCTGTTCTAAGTGTCTCTCTAACCACATCAGAGTGAACATGTATGGAAGCCTTCTCAGGAAGTAAAGTTCCTGTATATTCTTTACCATCCATTGTCTTTACAACTAGATTTTCACCTTCATAGGCACTCCATGCAAAACCGCCAATATTTGAAAGCTTTAATCTTCCATTGGATTTAATCTCTTTTACCATTCCACCTAGAGTATCTATATGTGCAGCAATTAACTTTTGTTCTTCATCATTATCTCCAGTTATTGTCCCCATAATCGCACCTTTATTTGTGATACTAACAGGTATTCCCAGAGCTTCAAATTCCTTTTTTAGCCTTTCCATCCCAATTGAAGTATCCCCTCCAGGGCTTGGAATACTTAAGGTCTCTAACATAAGGTCTTTTACATAGCTCATATCTATATTCAAATTTACCCCTCTTTTCACTTTATTTACGTGCCAAATGGCAAGCAACATATCTTTCATTACCAATGTTTCTTAATTCAGGAGCCTCCTGCTTACAAATATCCATCTTATATCTGCACCTGCCATAAAACCTGCAACCCTCAGGTGGATTTACAGGGCTTGGCACATCCCCTTCAAGAATAATTCTCTCCCTTACTGCATCTACCTTAGGTATTGGTATTGCAGACAAAAGAGCTTGAGTATAAGGGTGAAGTGGGTCTATAAAAATAGATTTATAATCTGATAGTTCTACTATCTTTCCAAGATACATAACAGCTATTCTATCACTTACATGCTTAACAACACTAAGGTTATGAGAAATAAACAGATAAGTAAGATCAAACTGTTTTTGAAGACTATTCATTAGATTTAATATCTGAGCCTGTATACATACATCAAGTGCGGAGACAGGTTCATCAAGTACAATAAATTCTGGTTGCAAGGACAAGGCTCTTGCTATTCCAATTCTCTGTCGTCTTCCACCATCTAGCTCATGTGGATAGGAATTGATTAACCTTTCCTCAAGTCCTACTGTTTCCATTACTTCCTTAACTCTTGCCTGAGTTTCAGCTTTGTTTTTATATACCCTATTCACATAAAGAGGCTCAGCAATGATCTCTGAAGCAGTTAGCCTTGGGTTTAAGGATGAATATGGATCTTGGAAAACAATCTGCATCTTTTTTCTCATGTTTTTCATTTTTTCATGACCATACTTAACTATATCCTCATTATTATAAAGGACTTGCCCACTTGTTGGCTCATGAAGACGAAGTATAGCCCTTCCTGTTGTAGACTTCCCACAACCTGATTCTCCAACGAGTCCTAATGTTTCCCCTTTATTAATATAAAAGCTAACATCATCTATTGCATGAAGCATTCCTTTTTTAGTTTTAAAGTACTTTTTAAGATTTTTAATCTCCAGTAATTTTTCTCCCATTTTCTACCCTCCCCTCTAGTTTCCTTTATTTTCTTCATATATAAAACAGCTTACGAAATGTCCCTTTTCAGCTTCAATCTTTGGTGGTTTACTTAATGAGCATTTCGCCATTGCTTTTGGACATCTTGGATGGAAAGGACACCCTGTTGGAAGATTTGTAGGATCTGGTGTTAATCCCATAATTACTTGAAGTTCCTCTTGATCACTTTCTAAATCAGGTATTGAATTAAATAAACCATTTGTATATGGATGAAGAGGATTTAAATACAATGCTCTCTTATCTGCATATTCCACAGCATTTCCTGCATACATAATGGCTACCTTGTCACATATTTCTGCTACAATCCCAAGATCATGAGTTATCATTATCATTGAAGTTTTATACTGTTCTTTAAGCTTTTTCATTAATTCAAGTACCTGTGCCTGTATTGTAACATCTAGAGCAGTTGTAGGCTCATCAGCAATCAAAAGGCCTGGATTACATGCGAGTGCTATTGCTATTACAACCCTTTGCTTCATCCCGCCGCTAAATTGATGAGGATAATCTTTAGCTCTTTCTTTTCTTATTCCTACTGTCTCCAGCATCTGTTCAGCTTTTTTTAGAGACTCTTCCTTTGTAATATTTTCATGGAGCTGAATCATCTCTGCTATCTGTTCTCCAACTGTTATAACTGGATTTAAGGAAGTCATTGGATCCTGAAATATCATAGCTATCTTGCTGCCACGTATATCCCGCATTTCCTTTTCTGACTTTTGTAATAAATTTTCTCCCTCGAAATATATCTCTCCACTTACTATTTTACCAGGAGGATTTGGAATCAACTGCATTATTCCTAATGCAGTAGTAGTTTTACCCGCACCTGTTTCTCCAACAAATCCAAGTGTCTCACCATAACCAATTGATAAATCTAAATCCTCAACGGCATAAACAGTTCCCTCATCGGTCGTATAATGAATAGTTAGATTTTTTATATCTAATAAATTTTGAGTATTATTCATATCCTCACTCTCCTAATCTTCAGAAACTAATTTTTAAGTCTTGGATCTAGTGCATCTCTTAACCCATCGCCTAAAACATTAAGTGCAAATATTGTCACAACTATTGCAAGTCCAGGGAACATAGTCATGTACCAATAATCCCTTATATAACCTCTTCCACCGGAAAGCATTGAACCCCATTCTGGTGTTGGTGGTTGAATTCCAAGCCCAATAAAGCTAAGTCCAGCTGCAGTTAATATTGCAAGTGCAACACCTAGGGTTGCTTGTACAATAATAGGCGCTAAAACATTTGGAATAATATGCTTAAAAATTATTCTTGTGTTACTTGAGCCAGCTGCCCTGGCAGCTTCTACAAATTCCTGGTCCTTTATCGATAATACAGAAGCCCTTACAATTCTAGAATAACCAGGTATAGATGAAATACCTACTGCGATCATAAGATTAGCAAGTCCTGGTCCTAGTGCAGCAACAATTGATATTGCTAGAAGTATTTGTGGTATAGCAAGCAGCATGTCCATGGATCGCATTATTAAATTATCTAGCTTACCACCATAGTATCCAGCCATAGCTCCTAGTATTCCGCCAACAACTACTGCAATACTAACTGCAATAAATCCAACCTCAAAAGATATTCTTGAACCATAGATAATACGACTAAATATATCTCTACCAAATTCATCCGTTCCAAAAAAATGTTTTGAACTCGGAAACTGAAAGGTAGCTTGAAGATTCTGTTTAGCATATGGATAGGGTGCAATAAAATCAGCGAAAATTGCAACTAATACCAAGATTATTATTATACTCAATCCTACCAAAGCAAGCTTGTTCTTCTTGAGTCTTTTCCATATCTCTATGAGCTGACTTGATTTCTTTTTTTTAACAATCTTATTTGTTCCTATATTAACTTGATTCATTTACATATACCTCCTCTAACTGACTAACTATATTGAGATTTTATTCTTGGATCAACATAGGCATAAAGTAAATCAACCAGCAAGTTTACAATACTAAACATTATAG
>JARDZI010000320.1 GCA_029240935.1 Clostridiales bacterium | reverse complement strand
AGATATTTGTCTTTGCTACAAAAGCCAAATCCAATAGCATAACTTGTCATCCTGAACCTAGCGAAGTATCTTAATACGCATCTCAGGAAAGATCCTTCATTGGGTTCAAGATGACATGGAGCTTTCAAAGTAATCCAGCTTGTAAGTTGAACCCTCACTTATTCAATGCAAATTTATATTGCATTCCTGGATATTTCATCTGCATTGGCTCTTAATCCATCAAGCAACTTGGTTTGGATATTACTCAAGTCCTGCTCTGCCTGTGCTCTCTTTTGTTTGTTCTCCTGATCAATTTGAACTCCCTTATTTATGGTTTCTAGCAGCTTATCTGCAGTTGCTGCTAAATATGCTACATCCTCTGCACCTGTTCCCTGACTAAGCTTTGCTTGGGTGTATGCCTTATCTAGTGCCTCTGTCCCTATTTCTCCAATTTGGCGGGTAATTTCTCTTCTTGCTTCCGTCTCCTTCGAAGCATTTAAAATCTGCCTTAGGGAAGCTACACGAAGGATTGCACTCTTTAGTCTTGGAATATCGAATAACACTGTATCCATAATATTTCTAATTTCTATTCTTCCTGACTCCTGAGTCAATCTTATTTGTGGTATTGAAATTAATGCGTCAGTAAATGCAACATGCATTCTTAATAACCTTGCTTCAAATGCGTTAATCTGTTCTGCCATATCTCTAAGCTGTGCTACTGCAAGTGGATCATCATTTGATACTGCTTCCTTCTGTCTTGAAAAATCAGCTCTTCCCTTCAACAGAATGGCCTGACCTGCCGCTAAATATAGCTCCAGCTCCTTAACATTACCTATAGTATAGGTTATAAGCTGATCAAGCTTTGCATTAGATGCGGTAATCTTTCCTGCCTCTCTCTGAGCTCTAGCCTCAATCTCTCCTAGCTGCTTAAGAATTTCTTCATGGGAGGCTATAAAATATCTTATGGAGGATAGATGTTTGCCGATTAGTGGAATACTTCCAAAGGTATTAGCGAACCAATCCTCTCCTTCCACTTCCTCCTTCATTTTGGGCAGATTCATAGATTTAATGTGCTTTGCCAGCTCCATCGTAATTTCCCCCGCTTCACCAACCTCGCAGGTTCTAATACCCTTTAACAGTTCATCAAGATAACCATTCATTTTTCTCTGAGCTTCAACTCCAAAACCTGTAACAGCATTACTATCCAGTACAACTACTGTTGACGAAATCTGTGCTATCCTCTTTCTTTGTTCATCTGAAAATTTGGTAAAATTCACCTTTTGATTTTCAGTCATTACATTGGCCAGCTCTGGAAACCCATCCCTTGTTCCCACGTTTGATTCATACTCCATAATTTTTCTCCACCCTTTCTTTTTTTATTTTATAACCATATACTGCTTTTAAATGTTTATTTTTCTTGTTTTGTTAAAATATTGCATATACTATTATACTATATTAGAAATTAAATCTGTACCCTAAATTTCAAACTTCAGGTTGTATATGGTTCAGGAAACGTTTTCCATGTATATATCATATAGTATTCATTACTAGATTACAAGTTGTACAATGCCACGTTTAAGTTCCAATTGTTTCTATTTTGTTACTTCATAGCAAATGGGTAAGTTTAGCTAATCAAATCTTCAATTTGCTCATTATATCTCATTTTTCCATATATTTAGGAACAAATATTAAATACCAGCTATAAAAAGGACTGTCCTGTACACGTGTACAGGACAGTCCTTTTTATACATAATCATTTCCTTTTATAAAATACTATATGGTTATCCTCATTAAACCCAACCTTTTTATATATTCTTATTGCAGCTATGTTGTTTATGTTTACTTAAAGGGTAATTATGGCTTGCACTTCAGAAGACACTCATCAATGTCCTGGGTAATATCTACATAGGATTTACTTCCTATATTACTATAAATAATTTCTTCAAACTTATCTTCAAGCTCATCTCTTGTAGGTTTTATATTGCTAATAAAATTCTCATACTTGTCCACCATTTCTTTAGCTTTAGCATTAACTTTTTTACTATATTCCATTGATTTTTCTATATTATTAAAGTCCTCACCCTCATAAGAGATCACCATTGGTTTGTATATGGAAACACATGGATGAGGTCCATCTGTAAACCACACTATAAATTTGTCTCCTATATAATCAACTATCATGGATGAGGTGGTTTCAGATTTAATTAGAGAACCTGTATGCAGACAGTTTGATTTCATTCCCTTTACAGGAGGGATACTTCCCTTATGGTGAAATCTCAAAATGTCCTTTATATCCTTTAATGAAGATGAACTTTTTAATAAATTACTGCTAGAAGCTCTTTGTCTTGTATCACCCTTTGAGAAAAATGAAAATAATTTATCTTGATACTGTTGCTTAAAGTTATAAGAAGCATCACTATCTGATTTATCAAAATCATCTCTAATTGAATATGCATTTGAAATTGAAGCACATTTATCCACTTTTTTATATGCCCAATGCTTTCCAGAGGTTTCAAGCACATATGCATTATCAAAATCCTTTATTAAAAATGAATTATGATATTTCAAGCTGCTCTTGTAACCACCATCACCACCCTGTCCAACTTCGGCAATTAAATTAATTATAAAATCAACAGCTTCCTCTGCACTTTTATTGTTATGCAGTGCAAGTCTTAACATATCCATTCCTAAAAGCCCATCTCTTTGCAACTTTTCCTTTGAAAAAACAGCCTCATTTCCTATGGACAAGCCATACTCATTTACCCCCATTTCAGCTCCCCACATCCACACAGGTCTTGAAAGGATTGCCTTATACCCATTATCAAACCTATCAAATATATTGGTTAAAGTTTTGAAGGAATGTTCAATATATTCTTTCTTCTCCTCAAAATATGGCTGTGACGCAAATTCTTCCCTGGGATTTGATGAAATATAAACAAACTGAAGCTCTCCAGGCTCCCTGTCTGAGTTCTTTCCAAAGAAAGAACGCTTATTAACTCTGTCAAAGCTTACAATAGTATCACACATTTAAATCATCCCCCTCTTCTTCAAGTTGAGTCTTTGACTTTCTAGAATGTTCCTTGGATTCTTTAATAAATCTCGAATTCTACAACTGTATCCATATCATCAGGTAATGGATAAGTAAACACGCTATTAGGGCCAAAATTGATAAATACATAATCTGTATATTCCTTTATGTTCCAAGTATCGATCAACTTTATTTCTGAGCCATCGGATAATAATCTTGCCTTTTTCACTATATCCTTTATACCGGGTATAGGAAGTGCTCCGATATTTCCATCAAAAATATGTGCATATATAAACTTGCCATTTTGTGTAAAATACCCCCACTCAGGTTTTTCTAAAGTACTCTTTCCGCATTGATAAATCCCTTTACTGTTTCTTCTCATCCATTTACCTATGACTACAAGCCTATCAAGTGATTCCTTGGGTATTTCACCATTAGCATCTGGTCCTACATTAAGCAAAAGGTTTCCATTTTTACTAACACATTCTACAAGCTTTCTTATAATCAGTTTTGGTGATTTAAACATCCCATCTGTTGAGCAATAACCCCAGTGATTATTCATTGTAATACAGGCTTCCCAGGGAATGGCATTGCCATTATCATCTGTTACTCCCTGGGGTGGAATAACCTGTTCAGGAGATGCGAAATCTCCTGAATAAATGCTTGGTTTACTTGTTTTAATAGAACCACTACCTTCTCCGCTTGCTTCCAATCTGTTGTCTATAATAATTCCTGGCTGCAGCTCTCTAACCATTTTTATAAGCTCTGAAGCATGCCATTTTTCTCCACTCATATCATCATAGGAAAAGTCGAACCACATAATATCTATTTTCCCATAATTGCTGCATAATTCACAGACTTGCTTATGCATATAATCCAGATATCTATTAAAATCATACTTCACATTTTTATATTCTTCATTATCTCTCATTGGATGATGGCGATCTCCGTAGGCTGGAAAATCCTCATGGTACCAATCTATTAATGAATAATATAAACCTACTTTCAAGCCTTCGGCTCTAAAAGCCTCCGTATATTC